>CAIZMD010000316.1 GCA_903933995.1 uncultured Bacteroidota bacterium | reverse complement strand
TGCACGGGCCTATGACCGCATTTTAAAAGTAAGCCGCACTATTGCAGACCTATCAGGCTCCGCCGATGTAAAACCCGAGTACCTGGCAGAAGCCATTCAATATCGTAGTTTGGATAGAGAATCTTGGGCGGGATAATCAATAAATACTATTTAGCAAAAGCCGAACTGCTTCTGTTTTGTATGCGATAGTGTTCAAATAATTCCATGGTGGAATCAAAGCTTTGGCGGTTGGGCGCCTGTTCTAATTGAGAGAAATATTTGCTTTGGATGAGTTGCTGGTAGGGCAGACTGTCTTTCTGCATTTTCTCTAATTGAAACTGTTTCCAAGAAGCAAAAGAATTATCAGCTGCGCCATAGGATTGCAACATAATATAGCCTGCACCCAATAGTCTTAAGATGATGAGCATGGCGATGATTTTGTAAATGACAGTTTTGTAAGTCATGGCAAGAAATTTAAACCTGAACAAAAAATCTGTCTTTGCATAGCTATTGGATTTCAAAAACGAGACTTCAAATTTCTTGATTGCTCCTGACATAAACATCAGTGGATTCACCCTATTTTCATGGGTTAAAACAACGGCTATCACGGTGTTTTAACGGGAACGGCCCCGATAAATCGAGGCCGTTCAATCACTATTAAAAAAGTAATTTTTAAAAAGTCTGCTCCAACACCAGGTCCTTGATTTTACTAATCAGGATCCTTTCTTGGGTCATACTATCGCGGTAGCGAATAGTAACCGTATTGTCTTCTTTGGTCTGGTGGTCAATGGTTACACAGAAAGGTGTACCAATGGCGTCCTGACGGCGATAGCGTTTACCAATTGCGTCTTTCTCTTCATAGAAGCACTTGAAATAAGGCTTGCACTCGTTCATTAGATCACGCGCAATCTCTGGCAACCCGTCTTTCTTGGTTAGTGGCAAAATGGCCAATTTAACCGGTGCTATCTTGGCTGGAATATGCAAGACCACACGGCTATCGGTGCTGCCGTCTTCTTTGTTAATGGTTTCCTCTTCATAAGCATTTGACAAAATGAGTAAGAACATCCTGTCCAAACCAATAGAAGTTTCAATCACATAGGGCACATAGTTCTGATTGATCTCTGTGTCAAAATATTGCAGTTTTTTCTTGCTGTAAATCTGGTGTTGGGTCAAGTCAAAATCACTTCTTGAGTGAATCCCTTCTACCTCTTTAAATCCAATAGGGAATTCAAATTCAATATCACAGGCTTCCTTGGCATAGTGCGCCAATTTCACGTGGTCATGATAACGGTATTTTGCTGGATCAATACCCAGACTCAAATGCCATTGCAAACGGGCTTCTTTCCAGTATTGGTACCACTGATCTTCTGTGCCAGGGCGTACAAAGAATTGCATCTCCATCTGTTCAAATTCGCGCATGCGGAAAATAAACTGACGGGCTACAATTTCATTTCTAAAAGCTTTTCCGGTTTGTGCAATCCCAAAAGGAACTTTCATCCTGGCGGTTTTCTGCACATTCAAAAAGTTCACAAAAATGCCCTGTGCGGTTTCTGGACGCAGGTAAATAGTATCTGCGTCTTCTGCTACCGAACCCAATTGGGTAGAGAACATGTGGTTAAACTGTCTAATATCGGTCCAATTGCCAGTACCACTTACAGCACAAACAATTTTGGCATCTTTGATCAATTGACCCAAACCTGCAAAATCATCTTTGGCCAACAAAGCGTCCATGCCGTCTAACAATGACTGCGCTTCAGCTTCTTGACCTGCTTCTTTTAAAGCATCGGCCTTGGCCTCAATCAAATGATCTACCCGATAGCGTTTTTTGCTATCCTTGTTATCAATCATGGGGTCAGAGAAATTGTCTACGTGACCACTGGCCTTCCAAGTGGTGGGGTGCATAAAAATGGCACAGTCAATCCCCACAATGTTCTCGTGCAATTGGGTCATGCTCTTCCACCAATAATCGCGGATATTCTTTTTTAATTCTGCCCCATAAGGACCATAATCGTACACGGCGCTTAGTCCGTCATAGATCTCACTGCTAGGAAATACAAATCCATACTCTTTGGCATGGGATATGATTGCTTGGAAAATATTGTCTTGTTGCGTGCTCATAATGAGCACAAAAATAGGATTTTGAACTTGCACAGTCAAACCTGCCTTGCAAAGCCCTATTGCAGCTTCTCATTATTTAGGTGTCTGGTGGCGTCTCTTAGGTTCTTTTTTTGAAAATTCTGTTCCAAAGCGGCTGTTAAATCCACACCAGTTTGGTTGGCCAGACATATTAGCACAAAGAGTACATCGGCCATTTCATCTCCAAGATCCTTGCCTTTGTCTGATTCCTTAAAAGACTGTTCCCCATATTTGCGAACCATTAAACGGCTCAGCTCTCCCACTTCTTCCATGAGAATCCCCAAATTGGTGAGCTCATTAAAATACCTAACCCCAACGGTTTTGATCCATTGGTCTACGTCTTGCTGCGCTTGCTGAATTGTCATTGCTGTTGTTTTATTTGAGTCCTGCTCCACCGTGTACCATTTTAAGATTCATGACTGTGGCAATAGAAATGGCCCTTGATTTAATTTTCTCTGCGTTCTCCCCTACAAAATGATCATCCACCGTTGCCTTAAATAAGTCTATCCAGCGCGTAAAATGCGCGGATTGAAAAGGGGATTGTTCATGCAAGTCCTCGTGAATTTTCATGGTATTCCCCTGATATTTTCCTGCGTCAAAAACAACGGTCTCCCAAAAATCTGTAATTCTTGGTAAGTGTTTTTCCATATCTAGTTGAACCACTTGCGTAAAATAATGCCCAATGCTTTCATCCACCAAGGCCTTGGTATAAAAGGCTTTCATCAAATTCACCAGGTCTTCTCTATTGCTAATATCTAATTTCATTCTTTGTTTTTTGAATCCATAACAATGGTTACTGGACCATCGTTTAATAACTGCACTTTCATGTCTGCTCCAAAAATCCCTGTTCCAATGGGCTTGCCCAAATCCTTGGTTAATTGAGCAATCATGGCTTCATACAGGGGTATGGCTATCTCTGGTTTAGACGCCTTAATATAAGAGGGTCTATTTCCCTTTTTGGTACTGGCGTGTAGAGTAAACTGACTCACCAATAGAATGCCGCCGCCAATATCCAGCACCGATTTATTCATCACTCCATTCTCGTCATCAAAAATGCGCAGGTTCACCATTTTCCCACTCAACCATTCCAGATCTTCCCTACTATCTGCGTCTTCCACCCCCATCAATACCAATAAACCGCGCTCAATGGCACCCGTAATTTGCCCCTCTACGGTTACAGAAGCAGTTGCCACGCGCTGAATCACCACTCTCATATAGCTATTTTTTAAAGTAACTTTACTGGGTGAAGGTAAACATTCAAACAGAGATTCAGTTCCAAACTGCGCGCAGTGGTGGCAAGGGCGGACAAAATGTGAACAAGGTAGAGACCATGGTAGAGGGTCGTTGGCATGTGGCATCTTCACAATTATTGAATGATGCCCAGAAACAAAGAGTGCTAGAAAAATTATCCAATAAGATTCATGCAGATGGCATGCTCCTTGTGAAGAGTCAAGCAGATAGAACACAGTTGGGAAACAAGGCCCTGGTCATAGAAAAAATGCAGGATTTGATTGAACAAGCACTGCACCAGAAAAAAGCCCGAATGGCTACCAAGCCAACAAAGGCTTCTCAAGCAAAAAGAATAGAATCCAAAAAGCGTCATGCTACCAATAAATTGATGCGTAGAAAATTCAAAGCAGAAGACTGATGAAACATTTGTTGCAATACCTAATACTCTTGCT
>CAIZMD010000315.1 GCA_903933995.1 uncultured Bacteroidota bacterium | reverse complement strand
TGTTCCTGAACAAGTAACTGCTGCGGTTCAAGCAGCCATTGCACATTTTGGAAGAATTGACGTTTTGGTAAATAATGCAGGCATTGGATATTTTGGTGCAGTGGAAGAAAGTGAAGAAGCTGAAGTGCGCAGGATGTTTGAGATCAATGTATTTGGTCTAGCTAGATTAACACAAGAAGTGTTGCCATTTATGCGCAAACAAAGAAGCGGACATATTTTGAATGTGGCTTCTATTGGTGGTTTGCGTTCTTTCCCAGGCGTAGGTTTCTACAATGCTACCAAATATGCGGTGGATGGTTTGAGTGAAGCATTGTACAAAGAAGTATCGCCCTTGGGCATAAAAGTAACCGTGATCTGCCCAAGCGGATTCCGTACCGACTGGGCTGGCCGTTCTGCTAAAAACACAGCCATTAGTATTGATGACTACGCAACAACTGCACAAAAAAATATGGGTGATATCAGGGCTATTAGCGGCAACCAAGCCGGAGATCCGGTTAAAGCTGCCAAAGCCATGATCATGGTAACTGAAACAGAAAACCCGCCACTCAGATTGTTACTAGGAGCAGCTGCACTAAAAGGAGCCAGACTCAAATTAGAAGAGCTACGGAATGACTTTGAAACCTGGGCCGATGTAAGCGAGGGCGCAGATTTTAAATAAAAATCAGCACCAACGCAAGTACAACACCAACAGCTGTAAAGATGAGTCCCTTTCTAAAAATGGAGGTTTGTGGCATAAACATCCAGAAAGATGAGATGACAAAAAAGAACAGTGATAGGCCAAAGAAAATATTTAAATAAAACAGAGGTTGTTTGGTAGTTGCTTTGTGAAAATTGGTCATTTTGCTCACCACAAATGGAAGCTCTTTTACCTTAAACTCAGCTACGCCGGACACTTTGTTATAAGTACCTTGTTTGAAGCTAACAATATTGTTGGTATCGCTTAATACTTTTAGTTCTTTAATTTTAATGGCTTTGCCCAAGTCTACCGCATCTAAATTTGGAGCAACTGTAAGCACTTTAGATTTTTCGGATTTTAAAAAATCGGTTTCTCTAAAAATCAAAATGATACCACTGATGGAATAAACTGCCATGATCCCGGCAAGAAAAAAACCTAGGTAACGGTGGTAAACGCGCATATTGGTATTGAGGTTGCTCATAAAATTAAGTTGATGCTAATCATTTAATAGATAACAAGTTACGAAAAAGCTACTAAAAAAGGCTGTTCTCTTTTCAGGGAACAGCCTTTTTAAACTGGGGGGAGTTTATTTCTTTGTTTTGGGAACTTCTCTTTTTAATTCGTTGATAGCCAATTTGGGTACCAATACCTTATTTACTTTTTCAACAATAATCTCTTTAGAAAGTTTAAAATTGGCTGAAGCAATTGTCTGTTGTGCATTACCAATATTAACAGTATAGTCTCCAGCGTCAGCTACCCAAGCTCCAGCAGTAGTATGAAAAGAAGCCAGTTCACTAGCACTCAAGCTAAAGCTGATTTCTTGAGATTCTCCTGGTTGTAACAACTTGGTTTTAGCAAATGCTTTCAATTCAGATTTGGGCTTGTCTATTTTGGAAACGGGTGCAGCCAAATACAGCTGAACCACTTCTTTACCTGCCAATTTCCCATTATTGGTTACAGTAACAGTTGCCTGAATCTTATCTGTAAAAACTGGGGCACTCAATTTAAGATTATTGGTATTAAACTGTGTGTAAGACAAACCATAGCCAAAAGGATAAGCAGTAGCCACATTAAAACTGTTGTAATACCT
>CAIZMD010000314.1 GCA_903933995.1 uncultured Bacteroidota bacterium | reverse complement strand
TGAAAAATCACATCTTATCAGTAGCAACAGCCATTTGTTTGCTCTTTAGTATTTCTTGTAAAAAGTCAGATGACCAATCCACAGCAAATTTGCGTTTTATCAATATGTCTCCAAACTCAGGAGCCATGGATCTGTATTTGAATAGCGCATTAGTGGTAGGAAATGTAAGCTATCCTGGCCCCTCTGGCTATCAGTCAATTAATGCAGCAGCTACTTCCTTATCAGTAAATCAAGCAACCACTACTAATATTTTATTGGCGGGTAATATTGCACTTGCTGCTAATAATCATTATTCTGCTATAGTATATGATTCAGTAGCAATTTTAAAAGGAGATATTTTTCAAGACGATAGAACTGAACCACCAGCAGGAAAAGCATTTGTACGCTTTTTTAACTATGTGAGTGGTACACCTTCTTTAGACATTATCAAAGCCGGAAACACTTCCAATAAATTATTTACCAGCAGAACTTATTTGGATCATAAAAACACTGGGTCTTATGTTTCCTATACGGCTATTGACCCAGGTCCATTTAGTGTTTCAGCGGTAGTAGCAGGAACCAATGTCTTGATTACACAATTGCCCAGCTTTGATGCAACAGCCGGAAAATCTTATACCTTGATATTGCGTGGATTTAATAAGGGCACTGGTAACCAAGCAGTATTTCTTAGTCCAATACAGGATAAATAAAAGCATGGCCAGGGCCGATAGGCTATGAGCTAACTTATGCAATAGAACAAAAAGAAAACCCCGCACCATTACTGATGTGGGGTTTTTCTCTTATACTACTACTTACTAATTATCCTTTTTTAACGCTTACTTCAGCAACTACACGGGTAATTACTTTTACGTCAAAGATTTCTTTGAACAATCCTTTATCAGATTGGATTAAGAAGGTCAATTTGTTTACGTCTGGATTACCAGGGAACATGAATTTTTTGTCAAAATTCTTTGTGTTGTAACGCTCTTGGAACAAGGTTTCACCGTTTTCATCCAGTACAAATACTTTAAAATTTGCACCAGTTTCGTTGGTGTATTTAACGTTGAAGAACAGGTTTTCAGAAGCAGAACCTACAAATTTTACATCTGCTTTTTTGCCTGTAGGATCAATATCCCAAGACTTGTTATTTACTGTGGTTGCGTTTGCAGAAAGAATCAATAAAGCGGCAACAAGGTTACCCAAAAAAAATCTTTTTGCGATGGTGTTCAATGTTTGGTTTTTCATGATGTTGTAATTTTTCAATTAATAAATTTGTGACGATAAAAAAATCTTGATGGCACAAGCAGTCGTCAAATACAACAAGCAATTTTCTTAGATGGTGAAGCGTAGCTTCGAAGCGTGCAATTCAGCGAGATTGACCGGCATTTTAAGATGTACATCCTCGGTCGCTGTTACAACAATTAATACCCAGATGAAAGAAAGGTAACCCCAAAAAAATAAAAAAACCCTGTTATCCAAAAGTTAACAGGGTTTAATCTATTGTAAATCAATTAGTTAATTAGTCAATTATTTTTGTGGTTTATTCAAAGTATCCCAAAGTAAGTCTTTCAATTCGGTAAGACCTTTGTTGGTAATAGAAGAAATAAAGACAATGGGAATGCCCTTGGGTAATTCTTTAATTATTTCTTTTTTTAGTTCATCATCTAACATATCAGACTTACTAACTGCTATCACAAAGTCTTTTTGTAAGAGTTCTGGATTGTATTCTTGTAACTCATTTCTTAAAATCTCAAACTCTTTTTTATGATCATCACTATCTGCGGGAATCAAAAATAAGAGGGCAGAATTGCGTTCAATATGACGCAGAAAACGATGTCCCAAACCCTTGCCTTCTGCAGCGCCTTCAATAATTCCAGGTAAGTCCGCAATACAAAAAGATTTGTTGTCTCTATATTCAACCATGCCCAATTGCGGTACCAATGTGGTAAATGCGTAGTTGGCTATTTTGGGTTTTGCTGCAGTAAGAACGGATAGTAAGGTAGATTTTCCTGCATTAGGGAATCCCACCAAACCCACGTCTGCCAATACTTTCAGCTCTAAGTTCTTCCAACCTTCTACACCAGGTTCACCAGGTTGTGCGTGATCAGGCACTTGGTTGGTTGGTGTGGCAAAATTGCTATTACCCAATCCACCTCTTCCTCCTTTTAACCAAATAATTTCTTGTCCGTCTTCTAGAATCTCGGCTTCAATCTCTCCGGTTTCTTCGTCTCTTGCAACAGTACCCAATGGAACTTCAATAATAATATCTTCTCCGTCTTTACCTGTGCAATTGTTCTTACTACCACGTTCTCCATTTTCTGCTAATACGTTTTTAAAGTAACGTAAGTGCAAAAGGGTCCATAGATTG
>CAIZMD010000313.1 GCA_903933995.1 uncultured Bacteroidota bacterium | reverse complement strand
GGCAATAAGATGATTCAATCATTGAATATACCCATTGCCAAACGCATTGAACAGATTTTGGTGAACCTAGAAAGACTGCGTTGGATGCCCCCACAAACCGATAGCAATTATATCTTGGTGAATATTCCAGAATACCGATTACACGTTTATGATAGTGGCAAGAATGTGATGGACATGAATGTGATTGTAGGTAAGGCTGCCAATAGTACAGTCATCTTTAATGGCAAATTAAAATATGTGGTTTTTAGTCCTTATTGGAATGTACCAACCAGTATTGTTAGAAAAGAAATTGTACCCGCCATGGAGCGCAATAGTAATTACCTTGACCGCAACCATATGGAAATTACTGGACGCAGCAATGGATTGCCCTTGGTGCGTCAAAAACCAGGCGAACACAATTCCTTGGGACTGGTCAAATTTCTATTCCCCAACAACTATGATATTTATTTACACGACACACCCAATAGAACCCTTTTTAGCCAGTCAAGTAGAAGTCTAAGTCATGGCTGCATCCGCATCAGTGAACCCAAGAAAATGGCAGAATATTTGCTGCGCGATGACAAGACATGGAACAGTCAAAACATAGACTCTGCCATGCATTTAGCCAAAGAGAAATGGGTTACTTTAAAAAAGTCTGTGCCCGTTTATATTGTCTATTTTACGGCATGGGTGGACAAATCTGGTACATTGAATTTCAGAAATGATATTTATGGTCATGACCAGAAAATGTCTGAAAAACTTTTTACCCGTAAATGATTTTTTCTTTACTAGTACATTTGTAAAAAATAGTTGGATATGCATTTGAAGGAAGTAGCAGACAAGGCATCAGAGCAGGTTTTTCTAGAAGTGAATGTGCTGATGAACCGTTCCAATCCTGCTTATATTAGGGCACTGGACAATGAAGTAAATGAAGTCTTTGATCCATCCAAAAACAAATACTATAAATACGGAACCACCAAACGCTGGATTCTACTCAATGACACTGGAGAACCCATTGGCAGAATTGCCGCATTTACCAATGACAAATACATTAATAAGGGAACTGATTTTGTAACCGGAGGTATTGGTTTTTTTGATTGTATCAATGACCAAGCTGCCGCCAATCAATTATTTGATATGGCCAAGCAATGGTTGCAAGAACAAGGCGCAGAAGCCATGGACGGTCCTATCAATTTTGGAGACAGAGACAAATGGTGGGGTTTATTGGTAGAAGGATTTGATTCCGAACCCATGTATGGAATGTCTTTTAATCCTAGTTATTACCAAGGGTTATTTGAAAACTATGGCTTTCAGAATTATTATAATCAATACTATTATTACATGAATGTGGATGATCCCTTACCGGAAAGATTCACAGAAAGACACGCCAAATTCAAGGCCAAACCTGGTTATGAAGCCAGACACGCAGACCTGAATCAGTTGGAAAAATATGCCCGAGATTTTGCTACCGTTTATAATGCGGCATGGGCGCAGCACGGAGAGTCCAAAGAGATTACAGAAGAACAGGTAATCAAACTCTTCAAAAAAATGAAACCCATCATGGACCCAAGAATGGTTTGGTTTGCCTATTTTAAGGAAGAGCCCATTGCCATGTTTATCAATATTCCAGACCTGAACCAATATTTCAAACATTTTAATGGACAGTTTGGATGGATGCAAAAACTGCAATTACTCTGGATGAAATGGAGGGGCACCAATAAAAGACTTACGGGTCTAGCTTTTGGGGTTGTTCCAAAATACCAAGCCTTAGGCATTGATAGTTTCTTGATCAAAGAATGTGGCTTACTCATCCAAGGCAAGGGTTGGTACCTGCAATATGAAATGGGTTGGGCCGGAGACTGGAATCCAAAAATGGTGAATATCTACAAAAGTCTGGGGGGCAGACAAAGTAGGCGAATGATTACATTCCGTTACTTGTTTGATAGAACCCAACCATTTGAAAGACACCCAGAAATGGATTACAAATAGTGTTTGGCAGTAGCTGCAATTCCGGCTTCATAACTGGTGGGTTGCATCCCAAAATGTTGCTGAAATTTACTTGAATCAAAGAGGTAATCCGAATCGTTTTGGTACATCATTTCGTATGACTCTTTAATGGGCTTGACAAACAAACCCGCCAAACGAATCATAAACTTAGACAAGACTGTTAGCTTATAGGGTTGATGCATTTCTTTGGCTGCCAATGCCACAAATGCCTCCCCTGTTAAGGGATTGGATTGGGTAGGCAAGTGCCAGCTTTGCCCAAAAGCGGTATCGTCTTTTGCCAAAAGGTATAAAGCTTTTGCTGCGTCTGGCACATAGGTAAATGCATGGGGAACTTTTTCATTTACCAACCACTGGGCTTTTTTCCCTTTTGACAAATTGGAAAAGATCATAGTATTGGCAAAGGAAGTTCTAATAGACTTGGTGCCATAAAAATCAGCACTTCTGGCAATCAGGGCTTCTATGCTTCCACTTGCCATTTCTGCTAACAATTGCTGGGCAATGGCCGCTCTGATCAATCCTTTTTTGGAACAGGGTTGAAAAGCTGTTTCTTCCGTCATATAGCCTTCCACTTTCCCATACATGTACACATTGTCAAAAAATATCAGTTTTGCCCCAGTGGCTTTGCAGGCATTGATGGTATTGGTCATGATCTTGGGCCATTTTTCAGCCCAAACCTTGCTATCATAATCAAGGCCTACTAATAAATACACCACAGAAGACCCTTTTACCGCAAATAGGGTTTGCTCGTAACTTTCTAAATCTGCTGCTATAGCGTCTAATCCCAACTGATGTTTGGGATGTCTAGCAACTATTCGAATATTTTCTTTGTTGGCCAATAATACTGGTACCAACTCATTGGCAATCATGCCTCCGGCTCCTAAAATGGTATGTAATGACATATCTCGGGGGATTTTAATGAATAAGGGTTCTTATTGGCGAGCATTGGGAAAATAGCACGGTTTTTTGGATAAACCATAAAATTCCCAAATAAGCTGTAAAAAAATGGGCGAATGCTTACTTTTGAACGAGTTCAAAAAGCCATGGATAATTTTGTAGTATCAGCCAGAAAGTATAGACCCCAGAACTTTAATACAGTTGTGGGTCAATTGCATATCACCACCACCCTCAAGAATGCCATCAAAAACAACCAGTTGGCGCATGCTTTCTTGTTTTGTGGTCCAAGAGGTGTAGGTAAAACTACCTGTGCCAGGATTCTAGCAAAGACCATTAACTGTACCAATCAGACACCCGAAGGTGAAGCCTGCAATACCTGCAATAGCTGTGTTTCTTTTGACGCGGGTAGTTCTATGAATATTCATGAATTGGATGCGGCTAGTAATAACTCGGTAGATGATATACGTACCCTGGTAGAACAAGTGCGATTTGCTCCACAGGCTGGTAAATACAAAGTGTATATAGTGGATGAGGTACACATGCTTAGTGCATCGGCCTTTAATGCCTTTTTAAAGACATTAGAAGAACCACCACCCTATGCCATTTTTATCCTAGCCACTACAGAAAAACACAAGATTCTTCCCACCATTTTGAGTAGGTGCCAAATCTTTGATTTTAAACGCATCACCAAT
>CAIZMD010000312.1 GCA_903933995.1 uncultured Bacteroidota bacterium | reverse complement strand
GCAAGGCTCAATGACAAATCATATCCAGCTGCAGTAAAATAGATGGTAATGCCATCACTAGCATATTCAGTTTTGGTAATCACGGTAATCTCCTTTCCGGTTGTATCCTGCACCACACCTGTTAGCTCCTCTCCTTTCTTTTCTACCTTAAAGATCAGTTTTACATCTCCTGGTGGGGTTTGCTTCATCAATACCTTCCAATTTCCCACATAAAAGTCCATTGGAACTTTGGCAGGTGCTGGAGCTGGGGTTTGGGCGCTGCCCACTAGGCTTAAAAAAAGACCCGCAACTAGGGTCAGTAAGAAAATGCGTCTTTTCATAATGTCAAGTTTATCGTTTGTGCTTCAAAATACAGGATTTTATGCTCATTCGAATCATTGGGTCTTAAAAATGCCTGCCGCTCACCCCTAAAAATCCCCCGTTTCACCCCAACTAACAACTGTTCATCACGGTAAATATCCACTCGTCACAATCTCAAAAATATTTTTTTGGACTGCCAAATCGCTGAAAGGCCTGTATTTACTGCATTCCAAAGCATTGCACATTAATTTGCTTAGGATATTACCTTCCTTTGGGAGGTACTATGTGTTGCACAGTACCAAATATCACCCTATCTTTGTTCTATCAAAGTAAAACAAACCAAAAAACCTAAAAACAAACAACCATGAAAAAGTTCATCTTCTCAGCCCAAGTAATTGCCGTTATCGCTTTTGTTCCTGCTATCACATTTGCTTATTTGCGTAACGATGCTCCTAAAACTGACAACACTGCCAAAGTAGAAAACAAAAATGACATGAGTGGTCAGCACCAAACAACTGGCATTATCCGCTTGGTAAAAGCCTTGTAAGAAATTGGGATCCTTGCTAACGATTGCAATGATTCCCAGATTGAATTGATTGGTAGACTAATTTAGTTGTTATGAGATTGACCAGACCGTTTAGAATCATTTTTTGTAGTGCTGCAATGCTGTTCCAACTTTCAGCAATGGCTCAAAACAACAAGATTGTCCCCCCCGTTCACCAATCCATTCAAGCATCAGCCAACCAAATGGCGGATCAGCTGGTTCAGATCAGAAGAACCTTACACCAGCACCCAGAATTAGCCGGTAAGGAACAACAAACCCAGGCATTTCTACAAAAGCATTTGGTAAACCTAGGACTAGAAGTCATTACACAAACCAATGGCTACGGTATTATAGGCGTGCTAAAAACAGGGAAAAAAGGCAAGAAAATTGCCTGGAGGGCCGATATGGATGCCCTACCCAACGATTTTCCAGACCCCGTTGATTTCAAATCTACCCAAGCCGGTGTGCAACACGGATGCGGTCACGATATTCATATGACAATTGCCCTTGGCATGGCCCAAGTATTGGCAAAAAACAATGAACAATTAAGCGGTAGCTTCTACTTTATCTTTCAAACAGAAGAAGAAACCTTTGTTGGCGCTAAAAAGTTATTGGACAACCAGATTGCCCAACTGCATTTAGATGAAATTTATGGTCTTCATGTAACAGCAATGACTGCAGGCCAAATCATGGTCAAGCCAAATGAAATATTTGCTTACCAAAAAAGAGTTCAATTGCGTTTCAACAAAACATTGGACAAGGAAGCCATTCAAGAAATTAGCCAATTACTAGATGCTGGATTATCCAGGTCTATGACCAATAGCAAACCATGGGAAATGCAACAGATTCTTGATCCCAAGATTGGATTGTCCAATGACAAAACCATCTTCCAAGATTATTGCTTTCTCAATCAACCCTATAGTGCTTATACTGAAAAGGAGGAACAAATTTTAGCAACAGATTTATATGAAACCAATGCTCAAAAAATACCCTTGATCATTCCCCAAATCAAGAAAATTCTGGCAGCTAGTAAATATGGTTCAAACCTAAGCGCTGTCTCATTTATACAAGAAAATATTACGGTCAATAATGATCCCAAACTAACTGGCCTAGCCATCCAAACATTGGATCAGATTTATGGTAAAGACTTTGTGGTAAAAGCTTATGGTCAAGTACCATTTTTTAATGATGATTTTGCCTTTTACCAACAAAAAATTCCAGGCGTTTATTTTCTTTTTGGTGGATCCAATTTTGAAAAAGGTTGGATTGCCATGAACCATGCACCCAATTTTATGGTAGACGAATCTTGTCTACTAAGTGGTGTCAAATACTTTTCCTCTTTATTGGTTGAAAGAGCCAAACCCACACTTTAATACCTACGATATGTCTACGCTTAAACCCATCCAATTTTTGGTTGCTTGTTGTTGCTGTCTGGCATTTTTTTCTTTACAAACTGCTGCGCAAAAAACAGGTGGAGCAACCAATCAACCCATTGTCATTAGAAACGTGCAGTTGATTACCATGGATCATGCCAATAGCATTATTGCCAATGCTTCTGTGCTCATTGTTAATCATCGGATAGTTGCTATTAATGATAGTATTCCTAAAAACGCAACCATCATTGATGGTAAAGGAAAATGGTTGATCCCGGGTTTGATAGATATGCACGTGCATACAGTTACAGATACTGGTCCATTTGGTCCCAAATATCCCAGCCAAGGCGCAACCTTATTTTTTGATTTGCAAGATCAAATGCTCCCCTATATTGCCAATGGTGTTACTACTATTTTTGAATTGAGTGCTAGGGCCGAACATTTTGGTCAAAGAAATGAAATAGGAAAGGGTGCTGTGATTGGCCCCAGGATGGCATTAGCTGCCATGATTGACGGAGGTGAAGGTCAGGGTAGAAAAGTAAATACTCCTGAAGATGGCAGACAAGCCGTAAGAAGTGCCAAAGCAGAGGGCTATGAATTTATTAAAGTCTATGCTTATTTAAATCCACCCACATATTTTGCCATTATAGAAGAATCTAAAAAACAAGGCCTCAAAGTCATTGGTCATATTCCAGACAGTTTTAAAGGCAAATTAAAAGAGGCTTTTGTTCCAGGTTTTGGGATGGTGGCACACGCAGAAGAGCTGAGCAATTATGCCAAAGATTATAGTGTAGCAGAAGCTACAGCAATGGCCGCGTTGTTAAAAGCCAATGGTACTTGGTTCTCTCCTACCCTAATTACCATGGAAGCCATTGCTGCTCAAGTAAGGTCTTTAGAACCACTCAAAGCCTTGCCCAGTTTGGCTTATGTTCATCCCCTACTTCAAAGCAAATGGCTAACAGCTAATAAGTACAACAAAATGTCTAGCCCAGAAAATATTGCGCATTTTGAACAATATGCCGCTTTTAATCTTGAATTGGTGAAAGCCTGTGATGCAGCAGGAGTGCCCATTGTAACAGGAACCGATGCAGGAACTTCTGG
>CAIZMD010000311.1 GCA_903933995.1 uncultured Bacteroidota bacterium | reverse complement strand
GTGGTCTGTTTAGATTAGACGTATTCAATTCTATCAAAACCCATGTGGCCAAGCATTTCAGCAATCCCAAGTTAAAAGAGTTGATGGAATTTCCGGTGCTGTTTTTGGGTGCCCTACCTGAAGACACACCAGCTTTATATAGTTTGATGAACTATGCCGATATCAAGGGTGGAACCTGGTATCCAGAGAAAGGCATGTATCAAATTGTTGACGCCATGTTTGAACTGGCGGTGGAGCTGGGTGTGAAATTTCATTTTGAAGAAGAGGTAAGTCATCTTTCTATTCAAAACAATAGTATTCACCACGTGCAAACCAATGCCACCATTCAAGGCGTGGTCATGCACAAACATTATACAGCCGATGTGGTAGTGGGTGGGGCAGACTATCATCATATTGAAACGGCCTTACTTCCCAAACAATATCGCTCTTATTCAGATGCTTATTGGGATTCAAGGGTCATGGCGCCAAGTTGTTTGTTATACTATGTGGGATTGAATAAAAAGCTAGAAGGTATTCAACACCATTCCCTGTTTTTTGATACTGATTTTCATTTGCATGGCAAAGAAATTTATACCAGCAAGGAATGGCCAACCGATCCGCTATTTTATGTTAGTGCCGTATCGGTCACCGACCCAAGTTCAGCGCCAGTAGGTGGAGAAAACCTATTCTTATTGATTCCTGTGGCTGCAGGGTTGAAAGGTGATGATGAGGCTTTAAGAGACAAATATTTTGACATGATCATTGAGCGGATGGAAAAACATTTGGGGCAATCTATTAAGGATAGCATTGTTTACAAACGTTCGTATGCACACAGTGATTTTGTTCAGGACTATCATTCCTTTAAAGGGAATGCCTATGGTTTGGCCAACACTTTAATGCAAACAGCCATTCTAAAGCCATCTTGCAAGAGTAAAAAGGTCAAAAATTTATTTTATACCGGTCAGTTAACCGTACCTGGTCCGGGTGTTCCACCTAGTTTGATCAGTGGAGAAGTGGTTGCGGCAGAAGTTTTGAAAGCTTTTGCTAGATAAATGCAACCTTTTTGACCAAATCTTTGTTTAACTTATATTCAACTTTCATTACAAACTGAAAATACATGATGAACCTGTTTCATGAAGTGAGTCAGGATTGCAGTAGAATTACTACCGAGAAATATAGCACCAGCTTTTCCTCGGCTATAAAACTATTGCACAAAGACCTGCGCACGCCCATCTTTAATATCTACGGGTTTGTGCGGTTTGCAGACGAGATTGTTGATAGTTTTCACAGTCACGACAAGGCAATGTTATTGGCAGAGTTTAAGCAAGCCACTTATCAAGCCATTGACCGTGGTGTGAGTATGAATCCCATTCTGCACAGTTTTCAGATTACCGTTAATGAATACAAGATTGACCATGCCTTGATAGAAGCATTTATGTATAGCATGGAATTGGATCTGGGCAAACGTCAGTATGATAGGGCTGGTTATGAAGAATATATTTATGGCAGTGCCGAAGTTGTAGGCTTGATGTGTTTGTATATTTTTTGTTCAGGAGATGTTCAGCAATATGAACAACTCAAGCCCTATGCAAGAAGCTTGGGTGCGGCTTTTCAAAAAGTCAATTTTTTACGTGACCTCCGCGCAGATTTTGAAGGACTTGACCGTGTATATTTTCCAGGTTGTGATTTTAGCAATTTTAAAGAAGCAGACAAAGCTGCTATTGAAGCCGATATTCAACGTGATTTTGAACATGCGTATGAAGGAATCTGTAAGCTTCCCATGAAAGCCCGTTTTGGGGTCTATGTAGCGTATAAATATTATCTCTCCCTCTTTCATAAAATTAAAAAGATTCAACCCCAGAAGATCATGCAACAGCGTGTTCGCATACCTGATTATGGCAAATTTTATATTTTGGCCAAAGCGGGTATTAGGAGTCAATTGAACATGTTGTAAAATTCAATTAATGATGGAACAGGTGGTTTTGGTGAATGAATTGGACCAAGAAATTGGTCTGATGGAAAAAATGGAAGCACACGAGAAAGCCTTGTTACACAGGGCTTTTAGCGTTTTTGTATTCAATGATGCTGGCGAGTTACTTTTACAACAAAGAGCATTTGGAAAATACCATAGCGGTGGATTATGGACCAATACCTGCTGCTCTCATCCCAGAGCCAATGAAGCTGTTTTGGACGCTGCTAATAGAAGGTTGATGGAAGAAATGGGTTTTACTACAGCATTGGAAAAAGTATTTGATTTTATTTACCAGGCTGAGTTTAGTAATGGGTTAACCGAGCACGAATTTGATCATGTATTTATTGGGCAATATAATGGTGCTATTGTTCCTGATCCCAATGAAGTGCATGCTTATGAATACAGAACCATGGAATCAATTCAGGCTTCTTTAGACGCTAAAGAAGGTTTGTTTACGGCCTGGTTTGAAATTATTTTTCCCAAAATGATGGACTGGTGGAAAAATCAGAATAGCCGTAACTTGGCAGCCAATTAAAGCAACAATATGGAACATGCTAAGAAAGCTATTGTAGTAGGTGCGGGAATAGCCGGAATGGCTGCATCTATTAGGCTAGCTGTTCAGGGCTATGAGGTGGATCTTTTTGAAAAAAATGATTATCCCGGCGGAAAGCTTAGCCAATTTAGCATAGATGGATACCTCTTTGACGCAGGTCCCAGTTTGTTTACCCAACCAGATAATTTGAAAGCATTATTTGATTTGGCGGGTGAATCCATGAAAGACTATTTCCAATACCAATCCATGCCCATTTCTTTTAAATATTTTTATGAGGATGGTACCATTGTAAATGCCTATACGGATAATGGAAAACTGGCAGCGGAGATGGAAGAAAAATTGGGTGAGTCTCCAAGCAAGGTCTTAGATTATTTGAATGATTCCAAACACTTGTATGAGCATATTGCCAGCATTTTTTTAAATCATTCCTTACACAAAAAAGCTACTCTATTCCAATCCAAGGTTTTCAAAGCCATCAAGACTTTGAAATGGAAATATTTGTTTAGGTCTATGCACCAAGTGAATGGGGG
>CAIZMD010000310.1 GCA_903933995.1 uncultured Bacteroidota bacterium | reverse complement strand
GGTAAACGTCATTGGGTAACAGGTCACCAAGAATTAGAATTGGCCTTGGTTAAATTGTACAAAACCACCAAGGACCAGAAATATTTAAAACTGGCTGATTGGTTATTGGAAGAAAGAGGGCACAAATATGCCAAGGGTTATACTTGGACTGATTGGAAAGACACGGCCTATGCACAAGATGTTGTTCCAGTAAAACAACAATCAGAAATTACGGGTCATGCAGTACGTGCTATGTATATGTATACTGGCGCTGCCGATGTGGCTACTCAAACAGGCGATACGGGCTATCTATCAGCCATGGTAAGGGTTTGGAAGGATGTAGTTTATAGAAATATGTACCTCACTGGAGGCATTGGATCATCTGGAAGTAATGAAGGTTTCTCTGTAGATTATGACCTTCCCAATGAACAAGCCTATTGTGAAACCTGTGCATCAGTAGGAATGGTTTTTTGGAATCAGCGCATGAATTCCCTTACGGGCGATGCTACCTATATTGATGTGCTAGAAAGAAGTTTGTACAACGGCGCATTGGATGGCTTGAGTTTATCTGGGGATCGATTTTTTTATGGAAACCCTTTAGCTTCTAATGGCAAACACGCAAGAAGAGAATGGTTTGGAACGGCTTGCTGCCCTGCCAATATTGCCCGATTAATTGCTTCATTGGGAGATTATATTTATGCAAAAGATCATCAGGGTTTGTATGTTAATCTCTTTGTGGGTAGTGAAACAAAAATGAATTTGAACGGCCAAGAAATTGGCATTAAAACCAGCACAGATTATCCATTGAATGGGAATATTAAAATGGAAATATCGGCCAATGGCCTGAATAGTTTTGCATTAAGGATTAGAAAACCAGGATGGTCAGACAACACAGTAGTACCTGGTGGGCTCTATCATTATACTATGGTCAATAAAACAGCTCCCAGCTTAATGGTCAATGGCAAAGCAGTCAATGCTAGTTTGGTGAATGGCTATTATGTAATAGAACGGAAATGGAAAAAAGGAGATATAGTTGAATACAGATTATCCATGCCCATTCAAAGGATACAGGCACAGGATGTACTCAAACAAGACCAGCAAAGAGTAGCCCTTCAAAGAGGCCCCTTGGTTTACTGTATTGAGGGTGCGGACAATGATGGCAAGGCTTGGAATATTGTTTTTCCCGAGAATGCCAAGATTGTAGAAAAACCCATGCAAGTCTTAACGGAGAACGTAATTGGATTAAGTGCTTCCTTACCAAGTTTGCAAATTAATGCGGATGGCACCAATGTTCAAACGGTGATCAAAGAAGTAGTGGCCATACCCTATTATACTTGGTGCAATAGGGGCAGTAATCAAATGCAGGTTTGGTTTCCTACTTCTATTAAAGATGTGAAATTGAATTACTAGACAAAGGTTTGAAAACCAAATTGCGTCTAATCAGATTATTGAATAATCAATATTATTAGAAAATGGCTGTGAGCATTAGACAATGGGCTGATACTGATCTAGACAATTTGGTACTTTATGCCAACAATATTCATGTCTGGAATAACCTTCGCAATTATTTTCCTTCTCCATATACAGAAGAAGATGGCCTAGCATGGCTGGCTAAAATGAAAGAAGCTAGTCCCATTGTGAATTTAGCCATAGATCTTGATGGCGAAGCCATTGGTGGCGTTGGCCTGATTTTGAATAGTGATGTGTATGCCTATTCTGCAGAAATTAGTTATTGGCTAGGTGAACCCTTTTGGAACAAGGGAATTGCTACAGAAGCGGTAAGACAAATGGTTGAATACTGTCATTATTATTTTGATATTATTCGCATTTATGCTGAAGTTTTTGAAACTAATAAAGCATCTATGCGGGTATTGGAAAAAAATGGATTTTACCTAGAAGGTGTGCGCAGAAAAGCGGTATTTAAAAACCAGATTTTGATGGATGATTATATCTGGGTAAGACTAAGGCCCTATTAAAAAAACTGATTAACAGTAAGTTAACAAAGGCCCACAAAGGTTTTGTTTTGATTTTACTTCTGATAGGTTAAGGAATATTATTAACCACTCAAACCAACAACATGCACCTGAAAAAGAATATTGCCACCAGCGAGTCTGGATTCATTTTCAATCCTGGTACAGGAGACTCCTACTCCGCCAATCCCATTGCAGCAGAAATCATTGGAATGCTAAAAGAAGGTACACCTATTTCAAGTATCAAGGTACATATCTTGGCTACCTATGAAGTATCCGCTTCTCAATTAGAAAAGGACTGGGATGATTTTTGCAACCAGCTTAAATATGCCAATCTGTTAGACAACTGATCTCACCCTTAAAACCAATAACATGCTTGCCAACCATCAACTACTTACCGTAGCTGTCACAGGTTTGAATGCCATTGACAGCCCTGGACCAGGAGTGGCCGTGATTAGAGCACTGCGGGAAGGTTTTCCAGACAGGGTTAGAATCATTGGACTTTCTTATGAAACCATGGAGCCAGGTATTTATTTACACAATATTGTAGATAAAACTTATCAAATACCTTATCCTTCAGCTGGTACAGAAGCTTTGCTAAAACGTTTGGAATATATTCAGGCCAAGGAAAACCTACAATTGATTATTCCCAATTTTGACGCGGAACTATACAATTTCATGAAAATGGCTCCAGCACTAAAGACCATGGGAATTGCTAGCTTTCTTCCAAGTCAAGAACAGTTTAATGCCAGAGACAAAATAAACCTTTACCAATTTGGTTTAAAATATGGATTGTCCGTACCAAAAGATCAGGTGATCTATCACGAATCAGAACTCTATAGTTGTGCAGAAAATTTGGGTTATCCTTTAGTAGTTAAGGGCAAATTTTATGATGCCATTATTGCCCATACTTTAGAGCAAGCACAGAAAGCATTTTACAAACTGTCTGCTAAATGGGGTTTTCCCATTATTGTGCAACAATTTATCACCGGCACTGAAATCAATATTGCGGTGCTGGGCGATGGAAAGGGCAATACCATTAGTAGTATTCCCATGCGTAAGCTCTATATCACAGACAAGGGAAAGGCTTGGGCTGGCATTACACTAGAAGATGAAACTCTAATAAACTTAGCCAAAAAATTTGTAGCAGCTACCCATTGGAAAGGAGGATGTGAATTGGAGATCATGCGCACTGCAGATGGCACACCATATATTATGGAAATCAATCCCCGCTTTCCTGCCTGGATTTATCTAACCGCAGCAGCTGGTCAAAACCAACCTGCAGCACTTGCTAGGATGGCGTTGGGAGAAACGGTAACGCCTTATACCGATTATGAAGTAGGTAAGATTTTTATCCGATATGCTTGGGACCATATTACTGACGTAAAAGAGTTCCAACAAATCAGTGGTTTTGGTGAATTATAAACCCTTAAACAAAACAAGATGCAAAAGCTTAAATACGAGAGTCCAGCTATACAAAAAATGAATGCCGGTTTAATGAACAAATACGGTTCCAGAACTGAATACGAACCCGTTAAACAAATTGATGGTGTAGCCGTAAAAGACTTGATAGCACAATATGGTTCCCCCCTATTTGTGATCAGTGAAAGAACCATTAGAAGAACTTATCAAAATGCTGTTCGTGCATTTAAAACCAGGTATCCCAAAGTACAGTTTGCCTGGAGTTACAAAACCAATTATATCAATGCCGTTTGCAAAGTATTTCATCAAGAAGGATCTTGGGCAGAAGTAGTCAGTGGTTTTGAATACCGCAAAGCATTGGGTAATGGTGTTCCAGGTAACAAAATCATTTTTAATGGACCAGAGAAAACCAATGAAGAATTGAAATTGGCCATCAACAATGATTCCTTAATTCATATTGATCATTTTGAAGAGCTCTATCAGTTAATAGACTTAAGTGATGAATTGGGCAAACAACCAAGGGTGGCCATTCGAGTAAATATGGACACAGGGATCTATCCTATGTGGGATCGTTTTGGATTCAACTTTGAAAATGGACAAGCATGGTCTGCCATTCAAAAAATAGTTCAATCGGGCAAATTACAGTTAACCGGTTTGCATTGCCATATTGGAACTTTTATGCTCTCTACTGATGCTTATGCCATTGCGGTAAAGAAGCTAGGGGAATTAGCCATGAATGCCAAGACCCAATTAAATACGCAGATACAATACCTAGACCTTGGTGGTGGATTACCGTCGGCCAATACTTTACGCGGTGCCTATCTTCCAGGAT
>CAIZMD010000309.1 GCA_903933995.1 uncultured Bacteroidota bacterium | reverse complement strand
TACACCAATATGTTTGCCATATTCTTTGACTATTTTAACCTAGACCAAAAAGCGGCAGTAAAACAATCAGTTTTACTCAATGACAAGATTCAAAAAATTACTACCCCTTATATGCGCTTTTACGAATTGGAAGCGCTATGTGCCATGGGAGAACAAAAATTTGTGACCAAGGAAATCAAAGACTATTGGGGTGGCATGTTGGCATTGGGAGCAACTAGTTTCTGGGAAGAATACAATCCAACCAAAAAAGGAGCAGAACACTATGCCATGTATGGTCGTGAATTTGGCAAAAGTCTTTGTCATGCATGGGGAGCTAGTCCTATTTATTTGTTGGGTAAATATTATTTGGGTGTAAAACCAACTAGTCCCGGATATGCTACTTATGCCATTGACCCTGCACTAGGTGGTTTGGAGTGGATGCAAGGAAAAGTACCAACACCCAATGGAGAAGTGGAATTGTATTGCAATAAAACGGAGATCAAATTAAGTACAGCTAATGCAGGAGTTGGAACCCTTACCATTAAGAGTAAAACCTTGCCGGTTTCTAATGAGGGAACAATTGTGCTAAAAGCCAATCAGACATATGAATTGCAGGTAGCTCCAGGTAAACAATATCGCGTTAGCTATACAGCTTTATAAAGACAAGAAATTAGCAGCAATGAAGCAAATGAAATTTTTATTGATGATCACAGTGCTTAGTTTGGTTGTTCAAGGCCATGCGCAAAAAGCTGGATTGGTTAATACCTCTCAAAGCAAATACGCTGCACTATCTTCCTTGAATATGGGTGCCGTGCAGTTTACCAAGGGTTTTTGGGCAGACCGTTTTGCCATTTGTAGAGATAGTATGTTGCCTCATTTATGGGATACCTATCACAATGAAGTCCTTTGTCATTCATTTAGAAATTTTGAAATTGCTGCTGGTCTCTATCCTGGAAAATTTAGGGGTCCTTCTTTTCACGATGGAGATTTTTATAAAACCTTAGAAGCAGTTGCTGCCATGTATGCAGTAACCAAGGACTATAAATTGGATACCATGATGGATCATGCCATTGCGGTGATTGCCAAAGCTCAGAAAGCAGATGGTTATATTTATACCAAGTCCATTATTGAACAACAGCAAACGGGCAAACAGAAAATGTTTGACGATGTCTTGAGTTTTGAAGCTTATAATTTTGGCCACCTCATGACGGCTGCTTGTGTACACTATCGTGCAACGGGTAAAACCAGTTTGCTGCAAGTGGCAGAAAAAGCGGCTGATTTTCTGATTGGGTTTTATGCTAAAGCCACACCCGAACAAGCAAGAAATGCCATTTGTCCATCGCATTATATGGGGCTGGCCGAATTATACAGAACGGATCATCAACAAAAATACTTAGACCTCTTAGTCAAGCTAATAGACATTCGTGGAACGGTTGAAGGTACCGATGATAATTCTGATCGCATGCCTTTTAGACAAATGAAAAAAGTGGTGGGGCATGCCGTAAGAGCCAATTATTTATTTGCTGGCGTGGCCGATTTGTATGCAGAAAATGGGGACAAAACATTACTCACAACCCTTGATGGATTATGGGACAATGTAGTACACCAAAAAATGTATGTTACTGGTGGTGCCGGTGCACTCTATGATGGTGTATCAGTTGATGGTACTTCTTATAAACCCGATTCGGTGCAGAAAATTCACCAAGCATACGGCAGGGATTTTCAATTACCCAATAAAACAGCACATGGAGAAACCTGTGCCAATATTGGCAACCTGCTTTGGAACTGGCGCATGTTGCAATTAACCGCCGATCCCAAATATGCAGAAGTGATGGAACTCTGTTTGTACAATAGTATACTGAGTGGTGTGAGCATGAATGGAAATAATTATTTCTACACCAACCCTTTAGCTGCAAGTGCAGACTTTCCTTATAGTTTGCGTTGGCAGGGTGGAAGGGTGCCTTATATTTCAAAGTCCAATTGTTGCCCACCCAACACCGTAAGAACCATTGCAGAAGTAGGTAATTATTTGTACAGTGTTTCAGATAAAGGTCTGTATTTAAATATCTATGGGGGAAATGAATTGAATACCCAATTAGAAAATGGCACAGCTATTTCCCTTACCCAAACCAGTAATTATCCTTATGACGGGTCTGTTCAAATTCAAGTAAATCAAATGCCCAAAGAAGCGTATGGTTTGTATTTGCGCATCCCCGCTTGGTGTAAAAAAGCAACGGTGTTGGTGAATGGACAAGCTACTAGTCAAAGCCCAGTTTCAGGAACTTATTTTCCCATTCAACGCGTTTGGAAAAAAGGAGATCAAATACAATTGAAACTTGAAATGCCAGTTGCTTTATTGGAATCC
>CAIZMD010000308.1 GCA_903933995.1 uncultured Bacteroidota bacterium | reverse complement strand
TCACGGGTTTGGCCACGCCTAGAACAGGAGAACCGCCATAATTTTCATAATGGAAACGGTTAAAATAAGCGTCCTGTTCAAAATTGCGCAATTGGGCTAGGTCATACACTGACTCAGCCATTTTCAGGATAATATTTCCAGTAAAACCATCGCAAACAATTACGTCTGTCTTGGTTCCAAAAATATCGCGGCCTTCTATATTACCTATAAAATTGATTTGAGCATTGTCTTTTAAGACAGGGAAGGTTGCTTGAGCCAGTAGATTACCCTTACCTTCTTCTTCACCCACATTTAGTAATCCAACTTTTGGGTTGGCTACGTGTAAAATGTGCTGGGCATACAAGCTACCCAATACGGCAAATTGATTCATTTGCTCGGGTTTACAATCGGCGTTTAACCCAACGTCTAAGATCACCCCTGTTTCTCCGTTTGATTTGGGAACCACACCAGATACACAGGGTCTAAGCACGCCTTCAATAGGTTTGATGCTAAACATAGCACCCACCAACATGGCACCAGTATTACCCGCACTAATAAAAGCATCAATCTTGCCAGTAGCCAATAGATGGAATCCAATGGCAATAGAAGAGCGCTGTTTTTCTTTGAGGGCCTTGGTAGGATGTTCGTGGTAACCAATCACTTCCGGGGCATGCACCAAATGCAAATTAGGCGATGCAACCTGATGCTCCTCTAATAAGGGCTGCACCTGGGCTTCATCGCCTATGCAATAAATATGGGTCATACCACCAGCAGTGGACAAGAATTGCTTCAAGCCTTTCACCGCCTCAAGCGGTGCAAAATCTCCACCCATCATGTCCAAGCCAATATTCATGCGCGGTAGTCTAAGTAAGTTGAACTAAAGGTTACGCTTTCAGAGGTGCTTTCTCAGCAACTAATTTGCCCTTGTAGAACAATTTACCTTCGCTAACGTGCGCACGGTGGCGTACATGTAATTCTCCAGTGGTAGAATCCTTGCTCAAAGTCACTTCTTGTGCTTTGTAGTGTGTTCTTCTCTTAGCGCTGCGCTGTTGAGAATGTCTGCGTTTAGGATTTGGCATAATTCGAAATTTATAAAACTAAAAAAAAATTAATCCAGGTTTTTAAACTGATCCAGTCCTTTCCAGATGGTTGTTGGCGGCTCTTTTAAAGCGTCTTCTTCCATCTTCCTCAATTTCTCTAACACTTCTTTGTTACATTTTGGTCCCCCAATTTCTGATTCCGCACACATTTTCTGTAGCGGGAAACTAAGATTCACAAATTCAAAAATCCAATCGGCCAGGTGCAAGTGACTTTCACCACGGCTAATATAATATACGTCAGGATCTTCCTCCGTCTCGTTCATTTGATCGGGCTCTTCCACTATCTTAACAATAATGTTGAACTCGTCCCAAAGCTGCATGGGCAGGCCGTTTCCGCACCTGTCGCAATTTACATCTGCACGTCCGTCAACGTCAAATTTTAATTGCATGAAACCGGTGTTTTTTTCCAGTTTCAGTTTCACTTTGGCCTCGCAGTTTTCAAAATCCTGCGGTCCGTATGGTACAAAGAACTTATCGTTGATCTGGTATTCGTATTCATGAATCCCCGGCTTCAACCCCACAAATGCTATTTCAAATTCCCTCCGATGACTCATACTCCTTTTTTTAAAGGCTCGCAAAGGTAGGCCAAATCCACGGAACTGCCAAAGGAAAATCACCATGAATCAGCGGGCAATTTATCAACAGTTCTGGATTAACCAATAAAAACGCAAATTTGCAACCATGAGAACCGCTGCGAATATAACCCTAAAACAAAGTACGACCCTGATTTTCTTAGGCGCAGTAGCCCTTTTTCTCTTTGGTCTCTCTTATTTTCCTTATACCGTAGAAACCTGGTATTCAACGCTTTGGTATCCCAAACTGGGTCAGATCATGCGTCAAATCACGGCCAAAATTCCTTTTAGCTTGGGCGATATTGGCTACGTGCTTCTGGCTATCTATTTGATTGTGAACGTGGTACGCTTTATTATACAGGGGGCTGGAGCCCGATTTCCGCTAGATTGGTGGACCTGGGGAGGATACAAAATCATAACATTCGCTCTTAAACTCTATATCTGCTTTAAACTGCTCTGGGGTCTCAATTATAATAGAGAAGGGATTGCTTATCAATTATACCTGCACCCCAAACCCTATACGGTAGAAGAGGTAACCAGTTTGACCAATGACCTCATAGATTCCTTAAACGCCACCCGAAGACTGATTCCCGATACCCTTTTGCCCCAGCCATCTATTGAACGAATTAAGGCCGAAGCCTTAAAGAACTATGCAAGGGTAAGTAAAGACTATCGTTTTCTAAGCTATAAATACCCATC
>CAIZMD010000307.1 GCA_903933995.1 uncultured Bacteroidota bacterium | reverse complement strand
TCTACCCTTAGGACCAAGCTCACTTGGGGATTAGACAAAAGAAATTAACTTTTACGTTCAAAAAATTTGGTGCTATTTTACAATAACCAGATCCAATAGTCACATGCGTAACAGAATTGCAGTTGTTGTTTTACTGTTTTTGTCTTCCATGACTGCAAAATCGCAGAGCATGGAAAGCTATGTGCACCAAGGTGAGTATGGGTTTGCCGTTGGTCTGGGTCATTATTTTGGAGACCTGAACACCAATATGCAAATCAATAGACCCAAGTTCTCGGGTAGTTTGTTCTTTAGAAAACAGTTTAACAATTACATAGGGGTGCGGATCACAGGAGGTTATGCTTTCTTGGGTTATTCCGATACCTATAGCAGCAATCCAACAGAAAAACAGCGTAACCTAAGTTTTAACAGCAATGTTTGGGAACTCAGTGTTTCTGGGGATTTCAATTTTTTCAAATTTATTCCTGGTTTTGAGCAATACCGCTATACACCCTACATTAGCCTAGGTGTTGGCGTCATGTCTTTTGATCCCTATGCTTATTTGAATGGAGAGAAATACTTGCTTCGTCCATTGGGAACAGAGGGTCAGGGTAGTAGTTTGTATCCAGAAAGAATTCCCTATAGCCCTATTGCCATTACCATTCCATTTGGGGTGGGTGTTAAATATGCTTTATCCGATAGGATGAATATTTATGGTGAAGCGGTATACCATTTTACCAGAACTGACTACCTAGATGACGTGAGTACCACTTATGCACCAGATGCTTTTCCCGCCCTACCAGATGGGTCACCTTCAACGGCTTTTTTATTACAAGACAGAAGCTATGAAACAGGCAGTTCCATTGGCATCAAGGGTAGACAAAGGGGAAATAGTCTTCAAAAAGACGCTTATTTGACCCTTCAAGTGGGTCTTTCCTTCAATTTACAAAGCTATCGCTGCCCCAAAGCCACCAATTACTAGCCTAAATCTTGCCTATTCAGAGATTTGGATCCTTTTTTCTGCAATTAAATCCTGTCAACACAAGCCTTTTTGTTAATTTTGCAGCCTAAATGACGGGTATACCATGCTGGAAGACCTCATTGCTAAAATAAAAACAGATCGCCTGCCTAGGCATATTGCCATCATTATGGATGGAAATGGACGTTGGGCAGAGGAGCAAGGCCAGGAGCGCCTCTATGGGCATTTCCATGGGGTGGAGTCTGTGAGAATCATTGTGGAAGGCTGTGCCGAATTGGGTATTGAATACCTGACTTTGTACGCATTTAGTACCGAAAACTGGGATAGACCCAAACAAGAAGTAGAGGGTCTGATGTCTTTGTTTGTAGATACTATTCGCAAGGAAGTGCCAGTTTTGAACAAAAACAATATTCGCCTACACGTGATTGGAGATCTAAGCTTATTGCCTGCAGATGCACACAGAGAACTGCATGAAGCACTAGATATGACTAGTCATAATACGGGTCTAAACGTGATTCTGGCTTTGAGTTATAGTAGCCGTTGGGAATTGGTGAATGCGGTGAAACAAATTGGACTAGACGTAGAAGCGGGTAAGATCAAAGCTGAGGGTATTAATCAAGAAGTGTTGGAGCAATACCTTGCTACCAGTGAGTTTCCTGATCCTGAGCTCATGATTAGAACCAGTGGAGAATACCGCATTAGTAATTTCTTGTTGTACCAATTGGCCTATGCAGAACTCTATTTTACCAATACCCGTTGGCCCGATTTCAGGAAAGAAAACCTGGTAGAAGCCATACTGGATTTCCAAGGTCGGAAACGACGTTTTGGGAAGACAGACAAACAGATTGAGGAGGAAGCCCAATTGGTCTGAAACACTTTATATTCAAAACAGTTGGCTAATAAAGGGGGTTTTAACAAACACTTTTAATTATTCCCGTTAATTTGCCCAACTTAAAACCTTGAAAAACGCTGAAAGCAGCATGGAACCTGTTTTCAGACTGGAATATCACAAAAAGAACCGGATGCAGAAATTGTACAAATACTTAGTGTTGGCTTTCCTTGTTTTGTTGTTGGGTAATAAGGCCCAGTCTCAATCATCCACGGGTTCAACAGATACTACCATCACTTCTATTGAAGCTGATTTGGTCAACATCTTCCAACAGAAAACACCTAAGAACTATAAAGTGGCAGGCGTGAAAGTGGTGGGTAACCGATTCTTTGACGAGAACTTGCTCATCTCTATTGCCAATATTAATGTTGGGGATGAGATTAAAATTCCTGGTGGCGACAATTTTGCAAAAGCCATTACCAAACTTTGGAGTCAGAATTATTTCAGCAATATTGAAATTTATTTGACCAAACTAGAAGGGAAAAATATCTGGGTTGAAATTGAAGTAACAGAAAGACCTAGGTTGTCTAAATTCTATTTTAGAAATACCCGTAAAACAGAAAGTGAAGATTTATCTGGTAAAACAGGGTTGGTTCCCAATCGCGTAGTTACCGAGAACATGAAGATTACTGCGGTAGAAGCCATCAAAAAATATTATGCAGAAAAAGGTTTCCAAGATGCAAAAGTAGAGATTCAAGAAACCAAAGATTCTAGCTTAAACAATACCCTTACCCTGAACTTTATTGTTGACAAAGGCATTAAAGTGCATATCAACAATATCAATTTTGGAGGTAATGCCAATGTGGAAGAAAGCAAGCTGAAAAAGCAATTAAAAGACACCCACGAACAATCAAGGTTTACACTGTTCCCCACTTATGACAAGGGGATGATTGTAGAAGCCAAGCACTATACTTTTGATGATTACCTAAAAGAAAAGGGCTACCTCACTTATAGCCGTACTAAAAAAGTCTTGGATCCCTATGTACGGATCAAGTTTTCATCTGCCAAATTCAATCAAAACAAATTTGAATCTGATCTAGATAATATCCTGACTTATTACAATAGCTTGGGTTATAGAGATGCGGTGATTTTGCAAGACACTGTTTACCACACCAAGAAAGGTGATTTGAACGTAGACATTAAATTACAAGAAGGTAGAAAATACTATTTTGGAAATATTACTTGGAGAGGTAATACCAAATTCAGTGACTCTGTGTTAACCTCCATCATGGGTATCCGCAAAGGCGATACTTATAACATGGAAATCTTAGACAAAAAATTGGGTAAGAACGCATCGCCCGAAGGGGGAGATATTAGCGGCTTGTACCAAGATGATGGTTACTTGTTCTTCCGTACTGACCCTGTTGAAACAGCGGTTTACAATGATACCATTGACTTTGAAATTAGAATTGTAGAAGGTCCACAAGCCACTATCAAGAATATTCGTATTGCTGGTAATGATAGAACCAAGGAGTATG
>CAIZMD010000306.1 GCA_903933995.1 uncultured Bacteroidota bacterium | reverse complement strand
CTATCAATAGTTCCATTAACACAGGATCTGTAATTGGCGTGAGTTGTAACGTGTTTGGAGCAGGCTTATTACCCACCATTATTGAAGACTTTAGTTGGGGTGCCAGCGGTAACAGATATGATTTTCAAAAAGCCCTATACGCCATTGATAATTGGAAGAAAATGAAATGGTCTTCTTTAACAGAGGAGGAAACTAGCGTTTTGAAAGTTATCTTTGCCAAAATTCAACCCTGATTATTATTTAAATTATTATAAGAACAACATGAGACAACAAATTGCCGCAGCAAACTGGAAAATGAATTTAACCCTACAACAGGGAGAACAATTGTTAAATGAGATTATTGCAAAGCAACATAGCTTGTCTGCGCATCAGTCAGCCGTATTTGCGGTTCCTTTTCCATATCTACCCATGGCTCAGGCCAAGTTGGCTGGAAAAAACAATGTATTTGTAGCAGCACAAAACTGTTCTAACAAAAAATCTGGTGCTTATACTGGAGAAGTTTCTGTAGAAATTTTGCAATCAGTAGGCATTCAATACGTGGTATTGGGGCACTCTGAAAGAAGGGAATATTTTCTAGAGAGCAATCAGTTATTGGCTGAAAAATTAGACATCTGTTTAGCAAATGGCATGAAACCCATTTTCTGCTGTGGAGAGCCTCTTGAAATTAGAGAAGCAGGAACACAAAATGAATTTGTTGCCAAACAATTGGCAGAATCTTTATATCACTTGAGTGCAGAACAATTGCTTCAAGTAGTCATAGCTTATGAACCCATTTGGGCCATTGGCACTGGCAAAACGGCTAGCAGCGCTCAGGCACAGGAAATTCACGCATTTATTCGTGCAGAATTAGCTGCCAAATATGGTGCTGATATTGCCAATACTATCAGCATTTTGTATGGTGGTAGTGTTAAAGCAGCCAATGCCGTAGAACTATTTTCTCAAACAGATGTAGACGGTGGTCTTGTAGGTGGAGCTTCCTTAATTGCAGACGAATTTGTAGCTATCATCAAAGCACTTAAGTAATGGCTTTACATAGAGACCAAGCCCTGCAACCCTTGAGCAGGCAGCACCACCAAGGTTTGATGGTGTCCCTTTTATTGACTAAAGGCCTCAAAAAGAACCTGGCTACCAAACCCATGCGTGATTTTATCCTGCAGTTTTGGCAGGATGATTTGTGCAAACATTTTGAAGTGGAAGAAAAGACTTTAAAACCGCTTGCTAAATCCTATGCTAGTTTGGAACCATTGATCACACGTATGTTGTTGGAACACCAGCAAATTGTGCTAATTATCAATAGAATCAACAATGTAGCTAGGGCGGAGCAATTAGAAACCATTAAAGCATTTGCTGATCAGTTAGAACTGCATATTCGTTTTGAAGAAAGAGAACTCTTTGAACAAATACAATTAACGCTAAGTGAAGAAGATATGTCTGTGCTCAATTTGGCTTTTAATACTATTGCTGAAAAAGATTTTTGTGAGCGCTATGACAATAAATTCTGGGAATAATTACTTGTGAATGACTTGGGCTCTTTCTAAGCGATCATTGATGGCCCGGCCCAAACCCTTATCAGGAAATGGTTCTGCAATAATTAGGTCAAAGTTAAATTCGTCAATATTGCGCATCACTGCAAACAAATGTTGAGCAGCTTCATTAATATCGCATTTGGGAGATAAAATATATTGATGACCACTGATCAAACCTTCATAAGATTTGCAAAAAGAAATAGTGGCAATATTCTTTTCTTTGTGTTCTTGCAAAAGGGTAGGGATATCGCCCAAATACAAGGGAATCTTGGTGGCATAATGACTTTTCATTTGTCCAGGTGTTTCAAAAGATTCAGTACCAACTTTTTGTACTACGGGTAATCCAGTAACAGCTTCCATTTCTTCTGCCGTTATTGCGCCAAGGCGATGCAATATAATTTGACCATCTTTAACTTCTGCAATAGTAGATTCAACACCCACTTCACAAGGGCCACCATCCAAAATATAATCCACCCGGTTATTTAATCCGTCTAACACGTGTTTAGCAGTAGTGGGGCTTACATAGCCAAATGGATTGGCACTGGGGGCAGCTAATGGAAAATTCAATTGCTGTAATAATCTCAAAGTCAATGGATGCCTAGGAATCCTTACGGCTACTTTGGAACTTCCTGCAGTAACTAAATCAGGGATAATAGATTTCTTTGGTAATAATAAAGTAAATGGCCCAGGCATAAATGCTTCAGCCAATTGCTGACTAATGGGGTCTAGTTCTGCATATTCTTTAATGGCTGCTACCGTTGCCACATGAATAATCAAAGGATTAAAGCTAGGTCGGTCTTTGGCACTATAGATTTTAACTACTGCTGATTCGTTTAAAGCATTACCCGCCAAACCATACACTGTTTCTGTAGGAATAGCCACCAATTCATTTTCACTCAATAGTGCAACAGCTATTTCTAATTTTTTACCAACGGTTGTCATGATCTCTTAATATTGAAAAGGTAATTCAGCAGGTGCATAATGATCCAGTTTGTCCAATTCCAAGATAGTTCCTGTTCCCGCTTCATTGGGATGAACCATGGGAACATATTTGGCGCCATACACAAATTCTTCAAATCTGTAAGACGCTTTTGAAATTACTGTATTGGAAAAACTCTCGTCAAATCCTTGTACAAAAACCAATAATTCTGTTTCTGCCGCTTCAATATCGGCCTTACTCAATTGATACAGAGGACTATCTTCATTGATGGGATGCACCAGGGTCCAGTTGGCTGTCATGGTACTGGCTTTGGCAATATCTAAGGGCATATTGAAAAACTTATTCTTGATCATGCCATCTTCCAGCACTTTCATGGCAATGGATACTTTCACTTCTACATTCACCAAATAGTTCTTGGTATAAGGTGCCATTCTAAACATCAGGGCTACACCGTTTTTAAAGGGAGAAAAAAGGGCGTTATGACTATACCTGATAAATGATCTGGGTCTGGCAAAACGGCCATAAAGTAAACCTGTAACCAAGGCAAAACTCATCAGCCCGGTTAAGGCTTCAAAACTAGCCACAAAACTGGCCAGAAATCCTACTGGATTAATCCTGCCATAACCCACAGTGGTAAAGGTTTGGGCACTAAAAAAGAAAGCTTCACCAAATTTCTCTCCAAATGTATTGGCCACCATGCCACTGAGGTGTTCAAGACCAATGAGCAAGTAAATACCAGCAAAAATGAGGTTAATACCAATAAAAAAGAGCATGATGGCTACCAAGAATTTCCATCTTTTCATGCTCAAAAGGGTATGGTATAAGTTCAGTCTTTGCCAAAAATGTAATCCCCTGACCTCAATATTGGCCCTGCCGTCTTTGGCAAAAAAACGCCCACCGCTAAGGGCAGTATTGGTTCCCAAGCCAGTTTCATTGTTAATTTGGGCGCGTCTGTTGAGTTGTCTAAAGGCCATTCTAGGAGGTAGATTTGCTTCAAAAATAAAGCCTTTCTGCATTCTAGCGTTATTCACACTGCTTTAATAACATATTCGTTTCGTTTTCTGCTTCCTGCTCCTATCTTTGCAGCCTTATGAAAAATATCAGGAATTTTTGCATTATTGCGCATATTGACCATGGTAAGAGTACTTTGGCCGATAGGTTATTGGAACATACCAAGACCATCGGAGAGCGGGATATGATGAACCAGGTCTTGGATGATATGGATTTGGAGCGTGAAAAAGGCATCACTATTAAGAGTCACGCCATTCAGATTAACTATCCCTACAAAGGGGAGCAATACGTGTTTAACCTGATAGACACACCTGGACACGTAGACTTTAGCTATGAGGTAAGCCGTGCACTAGCTGCTTGTGAAGGAGCCCTACTCTTGGTAGACGCATCTCAGGGTATTCAAGCACAAACTATTTCTAACCTGTATTTGGCTATTGACAATAATTTGGAAATCATTCCCGTAATCAATAAGATTGACATGGATGGTGCCAAAATTCCAGAAGTAACCGATCAAATTGTAGACCTAATTGGTTGTAAAGCAGAAGACATTTTGCTAGCCAGCGGTAAGAGTGGCATTGGTATTGACGAAATTCTAGCAGCCATTGTAGAACGTATTCCAGCCCCTCAGGGTAGTTATGAAGCGCCTTTGCAAGCCTTGATTTTTGACTCTGTATTCAATAGTTTCCGCGGAATCATTGTTTACTACCGAATTATGAACGGGGTTCTGAAAAAAGGAGACAAGATTCGTTTTGTAGCATCCGGACAAGATTATATAGCAGATGAAGTAGGGGTGTTAAAGCTCAACATGACGCCAAAGGAGGAAGTAAAATCCGGAGACGTAGGTTATATTATCACTGGTATTAAAGTAGCCCGTGAAGTTAAAGTGGGAGATACCATTACACTAGCCAATAATCCAGGAGAAATGATCCATGGATTTGAAGAAGTAAAACCCATGGTATTTGCTGGTATCTATCCAGTAAACACCGATGAGTTTGAAGAGTTACGTGAGTGCATGGACAAATTGCAGTTGAACGATGCTTCGCTGACTTTTGAACTAGAAACTTCTCAGGCCCTAGGTTTTGGATTCCGTTGCGGATTCTTAGGTCTATTGCACATGGAGATTATCCAAGAGCGTTTAGAAAGGGAGTTTAACCAAACCGTAATTACCACGGTACCCAACGTAAGCTTCTTGGCTTATACTTCTAAAGGCGATAAGTTAACCGTGAACAATCCTTCAGAAATGCCTGATCCAACCAAATTGGATAGGATTGAAGAACCTTTTATCAGGGCACAGATTATTACGGTATCAGAATATATTGGCAATATCATGACCCTTTGCTTAGGTAAGCGTGGTAT
>CAIZMD010000305.1 GCA_903933995.1 uncultured Bacteroidota bacterium | reverse complement strand
AGGTTCTACCAATGAAAAAATCTTTTGAGCTACCTGCATCCCTGCTAAAATTCCATCTTGTTTGATTTTCAAAACAGCTTTCCCTCTAGCAGTTTTGTCAATAGATCCAAGGGTGGAATGGTCTCCATCTCCTATATCTTCTTGCAAAGCATCTACTATTAGTTTCTGCAATAGTTCATCATAAGTCTGCATGACACAAAACTACTGGCTTCCTGTTGATTGGGGAAGGATGTGATCAATTTTCCCAAAAATTGCTAGAACTTAATTGATCCGCATGGTAATAATCTGGTGCTTACCTGCTTTTGCCTTGAGCATCACAGTTACATTATAAGCCTTACCCGTGCTAGTGAGTTTTCCAGTAATATAGAGGGTATTTCCAATTTCCCTATCAGAGCTTTTGTCAAATCCCTTGATATTATTTTCTTCAAAGAAACTCTTTAATGCAATTGTGGCTTGATTACGACCCATATTTTTAACCTCATCCTTGTCCAAGAATTTGAGGTCTATATAATCGTCAAAATAACGTGCCACTTCGTCTGCATTGGCGGTCTTAAAGGCCTTGACCACTGCATCTGTGTCTGTTTGTTGGGCAAATCCTGCAAAGCTGAACAATAACCCAATTAATAAAAGAATCTTACGCATAATGTGGTTTTTCTTATAAACAGTTCGCCAAAAACATGCCAAGTTTAATAACTTACACCCGGAAAGCTAAGTTAGCTGAAAATAACGTTGGTAACCACCAGCATTTTAACAAAAACATATGAGCAAGAAAGTGATTTTGGCCATCATGGATGGCTGGGGATTGGGCAAGATAGCCAGTGCAGATGCCATACAGCAAGCACATCCCGCATTTGTCAGCAGTTTGTATAGTCAATATCCCAATACTACTTTGGTTACTTGTGGAGAAGACGTGGGTCTTCCAGAAGGTCAAATGGGCAATAGTGAAGTAGGACACCTGAACCTTGGTGCAGGTAGAATTGTATACCAAGAATTGCAACGCATTAATGTAGCCATCCGTACAGGAGAATTGGCTGGTAATGCTACACTCCTAGCAGCCATCCGCGGAGCAAAAGCGGCCAACAAACCCTTACACTTATTGGGTTTGGTGAGTGATGGTGGTGTGCATTCCCATACCAGTCATTTAAAAGCCATTTGTGATGTTTGTAAGTCAGAGGGTTTAACGGAAGTTTATATTCATGCCTTTACTGATGGTAGAGATACGGATCCAAAAAGTGGTTTGGGATACATCACCAATATGGAAGCTTTCTTAAAGGATTCTGTGGGAAAAATTGCTACCGTAAGTGGCAGGTATTATGCCATGGATAGAGACAAGCGTTGGGAAAGGGTAAAACTAGCTTACGACACTTTGGTACTCGCAAAAGGCCCTACTGCTACTAATGCCATTGAAGCAGTTACCGCTTCTTATGAAGCTGGCAAGACAGATGAGTTTTTATTACCTACGGTGATATTAAATGATCAGGGAGCACCAGTTGCTCCCATCCAATCCGGTGACTATGCTATCTGTTTTAATTTTAGAACAGACCGTTGCAGGGAAATCACAGAAGTGCTTACCCAAACAGACTATCCTGAATTTGAGATGAAGGCATTGGATTTGCATTATACTACCATGACCATGTATGACCAGAAATTCAAAAACGTTTCTGTGATTTTTGAAAATGATAATTTGGTGAACACATTGGGTGAGGTATTAGAAGCCAATGGCAAGAAACAAATTAGGATTGCTGAAACAGAAAAATATCCGCACGTTACTTTCTTTTTCAGTGGAGGAAGAGAAGTTCCTTTTAATGGAGAAAGCAGGATCATGGTACCTTCTCCCAAAGTAGCTACCTATGATTTGCAACCAGAAATGAGTGCCATTGAAATCACGGATAAATTGGTTCCGGAAATTGAAAACGAAACCGCCGATTTTATTTGCTTGAATTATGCCAATACAGATATGGTTGGTCATACCGGCGTTTTTAGCGCAGCTATTACTGCTGCCAAAACAGTAGACGCCTGTGTTGAAAGAGTGGTTACTGCTGCACTGGCACATGGATATACCGTATTCTTAACAGCTGATCACGGCAATGCCGATTTCATGATCAATGAAGACGGTTCACCAAACACCGCACATACTTTAAACCCTGTACCCTTCTTTATCATTGACAAAGATTGGAAAGGAACCATACAGCCTGGAAAATTGGGAGACCTTGCACCTACTATTTTAAAAGTAATGGGGCTTGCTATTCCAAAAGAAATGACAGGCAATACGCTTATCTAAAAAGAAGTTTATGAAATTGTATCAAAAAATCTTGTTGGCATTGTTGGTGGTCTTTTTACTGATGCAAGCAATTAGACCTACCAGAAATCTTTCTGCAAGTACAGAAAATGATATATCAGTTTCTTACGCCGTTCCAGATGAAGTGAAAACCATTTTGGCAAAAGCTTGTAATGATTGCCATTCTAACAAAACAGAATATCCATGGTATGCCAATATACAACCAGCTGCATTTTGGTTAAATGATCACGTAGTAGACGGAAAACGACACTTCAATTTTAATGAGTTTAATAAGTATCGGATTGCCAAACAATACAAGAAATTAGAAGAATGTATTGAAGAGGTAAAAGAGGGTGAAATGCCCTTGGAATCCTATACCATCATTCATAAAAATGCTATCCTTACTGAGGCTGAAAAAATAACACTAACCAATTGGTGTTTAACAGTAAGAGATAGTATCAAAGCCAAGTACCCTGCAGATAGCCTGGTACTTCCCAAAAGAAAATAATCCATGGAAATCACCTCTGCCAAATACAATATTTCTTCTGCATTGGTTACCCAGTGCCCCAAACCTGACAGACCCGAATACGCGTTTATTGGTAGAAGTAATGTGGGCAAATCATCCTTGATTAACCTACTCACCAAGACCAAGAATTTGGCTAAGACATCAGGCACGCCTGGTAAAACCCAGTTGATCAACCATTTTGAGATTGAAAGCTCTGGCAATATGAAAGGGCCAAAAGAAAAATGGTTTCTGGTAGATTTACCTGGTTATGGTTACGCCAAAAGATCTATCTCTGATAGGAATAGATGGGAGCAAATGATTGACGGATACCTGCGCAAAAGAGAGAATCTGGTACAGGTATTTGTCTTGATAGATAGCAGACATGGGCCACAGAAAAATGATCTTGAATTTGTAAATCAATTGGATAGTTGGCAAGTTCCCTTCTCCTTGGTCTTCACCAAATCTGACAAGGAAAAGCCCGGTGTGGTTGCTAGAAATGTACAAGCTTTTTTAGACAAGCTCAGAGAAACCTGGCAGTTTTTGCCCAGACATTTTGTAACCAGTGCTGAGAAAAAAGAAGGAAGAGATGAACTATTAACCTTCTTGCAATTCATGAATAACCAAGTAAAGGAAAACAACGAACCCAAAGATTAGGGGGCAGCATACTGATTGGTTTTTCAACCAATAAAAGCATTGAAAATTTTCAGCATCAATTACAGATCTTGTCTGCGCAGCAACTGCTGGCAAAGGCTTCTGGCTTGGCTTTAAAGGCAAAGCCCATACCCAAGATATAACCCATGGCTTCTTTTAAAGCATCATTGCTTTTAAACTGTGGATTGGTGTTGATGTCTGCGTGCACTTCCATTTCTACATGGTGTTCAATAAACAAGTCACAGAGTTCATAAGCAATCTCAATGCTTTTGGCCACTTCTACCAACATTCTTTCTTTGATGTGGTACTTGGTTTTTGTTTTTTCATTGTGGATGTACATAAAGCCGCCATTGTGTTCGCGTAAAAAAACAATCACAGTGGCAAACTCAGTATCATCTCCTTTTACTTGACTGTCTGTTCCAATGCAGACTTTGAGTTTGGTTCCCTTTTCCGCTTCCAAAACTATGGCATCTGCTACAGCCTGTTTAATGGGAAGATCAATCGATTCGCCGTTGAATTTTCTCCAATACATAAATAAGTGGTTTTTGTAATTTACCAATTAAAGCCCGGCAGACTGCCATTTTCAGGTTATCTAATTGTCAACAGCGGTGGAAAACCCCCGTTGGTCACAATTTCAGACAGGCTAGACCCATCAAATGGAAACTTTGTCATATTTTGACTTGTAGTACGAAAATTGGTATATCCCCTAACTCAAGAATAGCTGATGAAAATATTACTTACCTATCTGAAGCCCTATAAATGGCATGTTGCGCTGGCTTTATTGCTTGCAGGAATCAACCAGACATTTTCCATGTTTGACCCCATGATCTTTGGAAAATTATTGGATCAATACGCTAGCCATCCCAAAATTGGCCCAGATGGTTTGCCAAGAAATGAAGAAGCCTATATCAGGGGGATTTCTGGTATGTTGCTATTGTTGGTTGGAACAGCCATGGTAAGCAGGATTGCCAAAGCATTTCAGGATTATACCGTAAACGTGATCATTCAAAAATTTGGTGCCAAAATCTT
>CAIZMD010000304.1 GCA_903933995.1 uncultured Bacteroidota bacterium | reverse complement strand
TATGGTAGGTTTGATCTTTGCTATAAGGATGGGCAAATAAAAATGCTGGAATTTAATGCAGACACGCCTACTAGTTTGTATGAAGCTGGGATTGTGCAATGGTTTTGGTTAAAAGATTTTGACAAAGACAAAGATCAGTTTAACAGTGTGCATGAGAAATTAATTGAGTACTGGAAATACTTGAAAAACTATTTGAATTCAGGACCCTTGCATTTCACTTGTTTAAAAGAAACATTGGAAGACTTGACCAATACAGAATACCTGCGTGATTGCGCCATACAAGCTGGATTGGACACCAAGTTGATCTTTATTGATGATATTGGATGGGACGCAGATAACAGGGAATTTATAGACCTTGAGAACCAGCCCATCAAAAACATATTCAAACTCTATCCTTGGGAATGGTTGCTGAGTGAAAGCTTTGGCAAAAACATGCTAGAAGACAAAAACAAAGCACTCTGGATTGAACCAGCATGGAAAATGATTTTGTCTAACAAAGCCATCCTACCCATTTTGTGGGAGCTCTATCCTAACTGCCCTTACTTATTACCTGCCTATTTTGAAGAAGGCAAATTGAGTAACTATGTTAAGAAACCTATTTTGTCTAGAGAGGGTGCTAATATTGATTTGGTGATGAAAAATATTGGGCTTGCCAAAACGGAAGGTCAGTATGGTGCTGAAGGATATATTTATCAAGAACTCTTTACCCTTCCTAATTTCAGTGATCATTATCCAGTGATTGGATCTTGGGTCATTGGTCAAGAACCTGCAGGAATGGGCATTAGAGAAGCAGATACTTTAATTACAGATAATAAAAGCCGTTTTGTGCCTCACTTGATTGGCTAGAAAGAAATACCTATACAACTTTGAAATGCACTGGAATCAGTGCATTTTTTTTGCAAGCACGGTAATCAATAAACCTAAGCAAGCAATTAAGGTAAAGGACCATCTTAAACTGGCTATTTGTGCAATACTACCAATGAGCGGTGGACCAAGTAAGAACCCAATAAATCCAATGGTAGAAACCGCTGCAAGGGCAACGCCTGGATTCATGGTTTTGGATCTTCCTGCCGCGCTATAAATCAGCGGAATCACGGATGAGACCCCAAGTCCTACCATTAAAAATCCAATGCCTGCAGGTATGATGTATGGAAAGATCACTGATATCATCAGACCAGTTGCAATTAACGCCCCGCTAGCTTGTAAAACGGGCTTGATGCCAAATCGGGTGGTAAATCTATCTGAGATAAATCGGCCTGTGGCCATGGCTCCCATAAACAACAAATAGCCTAGTGTAACCCATTGAGCTGGCGCTGCAACAGCTTTTTGAAAATAGACACCGGACCAATCAAACATGGTTCCTTCACAAACCATGCTACCAAATGCAATCAAACCATAGAGTAAAATGGTTTTATCTGGCTTGGCAAATAAGGGTTGTTTTCCGGTTTGAGCGTCTTGTTTTACCGTATACTTATTCGCCAATAACACTACCGGTATAGAAAGGGAAGTAATGATAGTGAAATGCCAAAATGGAACCAGTTCCAATGAGATCATCAGGGTTCCAACGGCGGCTCCTGAGAAACCCGCCAAACTCCAAATACCATGAAAGGATGCCATAATGGTTTTGCCATAAAGTTGCTCCACCGCAATGGCCTGTGTATTCACAGCAATATTGAAAAAATTGCTCCAAGTGCCAAACAGAAATAGGGTTCCAGCCAATTGAATGGGAGTTTGAACCATCCCTATCAAGACCAAGGTTAAGGGGTATAAAATGGATGCAATGAGCAAAATGGTTCTACTACTCCATTTAGAGATAATCCAGCCGGTAAAGGGCAAACTACTCATGATGCCGGTTGGTAGGGCAAAAAGGATTAAACCCAAACTTCCCTCACTCAAACCCAAATGAAGTTTGATATCTGGAATCCGGCTTGCCCAACTGGCAAAGCTCAATCCTGCCAAGAAAAAAAAGACGGCTACCGCTATTCGGTGGGTAGATTTAGAAACGGGAATGCTGCTCATGAGCGGCAAAGATACAGTTAGACGAACATTTTGGCCCTTTCCAGCCCCTTTTCGGTTATATTTGCGGCCCGAATAGCTATTCGGGAATTGACATTTCAAACCAATTATTATGTTCCGTTCACATACTTGTGGAGAATTGAGACTGGCTCATGCTGGCCAAGAAGTAACCCTAGCAGGCTGGGTGCAAACCGTTAGAAAATTTGGCGCCATTACTTTTGTAGACCTACGCGATAGGTATGGTATTACCCAATTATTATTTGGAGAAGAATTGAATAGCGTACTTGACGCTAATCCGTTGGGTAGAGAATTTGTTTTGCAAGCCACGGGTAAGGTTCAAGAACGCAGTAACAAGAATGCGAACATCGCCACTGGCGAAATTGAAATTGCCATTGGCAGTTTTAAAATTTTGAACAAGTCTGCAGTGCCTCCATTTACCATTCAGGATGATACTGATGGTGGAGATGACTTGCGCATGAAATACCGCTTTTTGGATTTGCGCAGAAATGCCCTAAAAAGAAATATGGAACTGCGTTATGCTGTTAACAGAAGTACGCGCAACTATCTACATGAAAATAATTTCATGGATATTGAAACCCCATTTTTGATTAAGTCTACTCCTGAAGGCGCTCGCGATTTTGTGGTGCCATCAAGAATGAATCCTGGTCAATTTTATGCGCTTCCTCAATCACCACAAACCTTTAAGCAATTGCTGATGGTGAGTGGATATGATAGATACTATCAAATTGTAAAATGCTTCCGCGATGAAGACTTACGCGCAGACCGTCAGCCTGAATTTACACAGATTGACTGTGAAATGGCGTTTGTTGAACAGGAAGACATTTTGAACATGTTTGAAGGTTTGGTAAAACGTATTTTCAAAGACGTTAAGAATATAGACTATACAGAAACGGTAGAACGCATGAGCTGGGAAGACGCCATGTGGCAGTTTGGGAATGACAAACCTGATATCCGTTTTGGAATGAAGATTGCCAACCTAAAATCTGCTTTCTTAAAAGGTGGTCAATTGCATGCTACTGGCGAATTAATTAATGGTGCAGGCTTTGGCGTTTTTGACAATGCTGAAACCGTGTTAGCCATTGCCGCTCCTGGTTGCAGTGAGTACACACGCAAACAAACGGACGAGTTAACAGATTGGGTAAAACGCCCACAAATTGGCATGCAGGGCTTGGTATATATCAAGTGCAATGCCGATGGAACTTACAAGAGTAGCGTTGACAAATTCTATACAGAAGATAAACTAAAAGCTATTGCAGATGCAGCTGGTGCTGTTGCGGGTGACTTAGTTTTGATCTTGGCTGGTAGAGAAGAAAGAACTAGAAAAGCCACCAGCGAATTGCGCTTAGAAATGGGCAAACGCTTGGGCTTTAGAAAGGATGACGAATTCAAATTGCTTTGGGTAATGGACTTCCCATTATTTGAATATGCAGAAGAAGACAATCGTTGGGTGGCCAGACACCATCCCTTTACTTCTCCTAAACCGGATGAGATTGAGATCATGATCAACAACAATCCAGTGATTGAAAATGCTGAAAAATACTTAGAACATCCTTATTCCAATATCAAGGCCAATGCCTATGATATGGTTTTGAATGGTAACGAAATTGGAGGTGGTTCTATCAGAATCTTCCAACGCAACTTGCAAGAAAAAATGTTTGCTGCATTGGGTATGAGCGAAGAAGAAGCACAACACAAATTTGGTTTCTTATTGGGTGCTTTTGAATATGGTGCACCACCACATGGTGGTTTGGCATTTGGTTTTGATAGACTCTGTGCTATCTTGGGTGGCAGTGAAAGTATTCGTGATTTTATTGCCTTCCCTAAAAACAATTCTGGCCGTGATGTAATGTTAGACGCGCCTAGTACCATTGATGACAAACAATTCACTGAATTGCAAATCAAGTTAGACTTACAATAAAATTGGATGATACTAAAAATAAAAAGCGGCCCAAAAATAGGACCGCTTTTTTATTGACCATTGGGGGAACTAGTATTTTTCTGAATGTGGCACATTGTACACATAATACAACATGCTAGCTGCGTGTGGATTTTTATTGGGAATGGGTAATTCGCCAACCAATTGCCAGTTTAGTTTTTGAGCCAATCTAATCAATGGTTTGTTGGTAGATAAGGTCCAAGAAAAAATAAACTCGGCTTCAATATATCTGGCAAACCCACAGGCAAATTTTAATAAATCATAACCCACATTCATATTCAAGTACTTGTCAGAAATATAGGTACTTGACTCTACTACTTTGTTAGACATAAGCGGATTATGAATCAATGGAATCAATGATTGCCATCCAGTAATTTGTCCATCCGTACTCACTGCCACAAAAAAATGGGCATCTTTCTGTTTAAATTGAGCTTTTAGTTCTTCTTTGATAAACAATTCATCACGAAGCGGGTCTGGATTGATGGCATATTTTTGTCCATCCTGCCAGATCCGGAAAATATCATCAAAATCCTTCTCGGAAGCGATTCTGATATTTGTGACCATGCTGTTGGAGTAGACCATTTGTGGGGTATTTCTTTGACTCCTTCAAAACTATCTCCAAGCTCCTCCAAATGATACCACCAACAGGGCAATTTCTAGCAAAAAATCGGCAGACGCCGAGGAGAAATGACGAATTTTTATGACGAATTTTTATCAGTTTACAATTTCATAACTGCCCAATCAATTTTATCCTTAATTTGGGGAAGGTTGTTCGCTAAGCCATAATAGGCTGGCTTGCAACCTTTTTTTTGTAACTGACCATACAAAACAATGCTTATGACGGGAGAGGCCCTCTTCAACAATTACCCCATCGTGCCCCATATTTGGGACGAAATGAAAAGCAACGATGGAATTAGGCAACAGTACTATTCTATCTATGAAACCGGTAGCCAATTGAGTTTGGCTGAGCTGGAACAGAAACATAAACTGGCTTCTGAACTATTTATGAGCCAGGGAATTACTTTTACTGTTTACAGTGAAAACGAGGGAATTGAAAGAATTTTCCCATTTGACATTATTCCAAGAATCATCACTGGTTCTGAATGGAATCATATTGAAAAAGGCATTCAACAAAGAATCAAGGCGCTCAATCTTTTTCTAAAAGACATTTACAATGAGCAGGAAATTGTCAAAGATGGGGTAATTCCTGCCGATTTAATTGCATCCTGTCCGCATTTTACCCGTGAAGTATATGGCATTAAAGTGCCATTTGATATCTATGTACATATTGCGGGTATTGATTTAATTAGGGGTGATGATGGCACTTTCTATATTCTTGAGGACAATTTGAGAACTCCTTCTGGCGTCTCTTATATGTTGGAGAATAGAGAAGTGACCAAGCGGATTTTCCCAAATTTATTGGCAGATAACAATGTTAGGATGATTAACAATTATCCTTTGTTATTACATGACAACTTGGTTCATTTAGCTCCTAGACAAAACGCCAATCCAACGGTGGTTTTGCTTACTCCAGGCATGTATAATTCAGCCTATTTTGAACATACTTTTTTGGCTAGACAAATGGGTATTCAGTTAGTAGAGGGAAGAGATTTATTGGTAGACAATCAAAAAGTATTCATGAAAACCACGGCCGGTCTAAGACAGGTAGACGTGATTTATAGAAGAATTGATGATGAATTTTTAGACCCCTTGGTGTTTAGACCAGATTCTGCTTTGGGTGTACCAGGATTAATTAGTGCTTATAGAAAGGGAAATGTAGCCATTGTGAATGCCCTAGGTAATGGCGTGGCCGATGACAAAGCCGTTTATGCCTATGTTCCAGATATGATCAAATATTATTTGAACGAGGAAATTATCCTACCCAATATTCCCACCTATCATATGAATAATGATCAGGAGCGGGAACATGTTTTCAAGAACATGCACAAGATGGTGATCAAAGAGACCAATCAATCAGGCGGGTATGGTATGGTTATGGGGAATAGTGCTACTGAAGCAGCAATGGAAAAAGCCAAGGAAAATATTTTGGCCAATCCGCGTGGTTTTATTGCACAACCCATTATTCAATTGTCTACTGTTCCTTGTTTAATAGATGGCAAGTTGCAGCCTAGACATGTAGACCTACGCCCCTATTCACTTTGTGGACCCAACGGCATAGAAGTGGTAGCAGGAGGTTTAACCAGGGTGGCTTTAAGAGAAGGCTCCTTGGTTGTAAACTCTTCACAGGGTGGTGGTAGCAAAGACACATGGGTAGTAGATATGCCCAACCAATAATGAAACAGCATTGTAGCACTTGAAACTAAGACTATGTTAAGTAGAATAGCCGACTCACTATATTGGATGCACCGTTATATGGAACGTGCAGATGGCATGCTCCGTTTGATGAAAACCAGTTATATCCTTTCCTTTGATAAAGTTCAGGCCAGTGGTATGACCTGGGAACCTGCTTTAAAGATTTTTACATCTTTGAATCAAGAAGAAATAGCAGGTTTAAAACAGAACAATTCTGCAGCCTTAAAATACCTATTACTAGATACCAAGAATACCAATTCTTTAAAAGTAATTATCACAAGGGCTAGAGAAAATGCCAGAGGAGTACAAGATCAAATTACCAAGGAAGTTTGGGAACAGATGAACCTGATTTATCATCAGGTAAACCAACCAGGCATTGCTGAAAAGCTCTCTGGACAGGATGCTATTTTAATCATAGATGCTTTCATCAATAGTAGTGATCAATTCTGTGGTATTTTAGATAGTACCATGCCAAGGGGACAAGGATGGAATTATATGAACCTGGGCAAACAAACGGAAAGGTGTTTGTTAACTGCAGAGTTTACCCATTTTTATTTTAAGAAAACGGGGTTTGATTTTAAAAACGAACAGGATATTCTTTTTTGGAGAAGCCTTTTATTGGCATTATCTGGTTATGAGCTGCATTTGAAAAACTATAGCAACCAGCACCACAATTATAATGTAGCGCAACAATTATTGTTTGACAAAAACTTCCCTAGGTCAGTTTATTATGCTTTGGACAGGGCTAACAAATATTTATCCGATATTGCAGCTTCTAACCCTGTGGAAGGTAGCATTCAATTGAGCCGTTCCTTTGGCAGATTATACAGTTCTGTAAAATTTGCTGATTTGGAATTGGTAGAAAGAGAAGGGTTGGAAAACTATCTGACTTATGTTCGGAAGGAATTAAACGAATTCAGCCGTGACTTAGGCAGAACCTATTTCTCTTATTCTTAAACAGCCTAGCGCATGTCCGTTTTCACGATACATCACATTACCAGATACGATTACGATAGACCGGTTAAGGAAAGTGTGAATGAAATCAAGATTTTCCCATTTGTTGTACCTGAGCAAGAAGTATTGCATCAAGAACTGATTATCACGGGTCAACCAGAAGTTTTGACCTTTACTGATTATTGGGGCAATAAGACAGGTTGTTTTAACCTATTGCAACCCCATAAAGAAATGGTGATTGAGAGCAAGTTAACCGTTAGAACAGCTATTGCTCCTGAACCAAGCATTGCTTTACCCAGTTATGTAAAGGACTTGGAACAAGCTATTGGAAATGACCTACACCTTTTAGAGTTGGTTAGAACCTCCCCTAGTAGTTCTGAAGCCTTGATGCAGTCTTATATAGCTAGTTTTTACAGCCCAGACAAAACCATTGACCAGATTGTCAAAGATTGTTGTGCATTTATTTTTACTGATTTTACCTATATCAAGGGGATTACCACTATTGAAACTACCGTAGATGAAATAGTAGCTCAAAAAGCGGGGGTTTGTCAGGATTTTGCCCACGTGATGCTGGAATTGCTTAGGATGATTGGGATCCCCTCTAGATATGTGAGTGGCTATATCTGCCCCAATAAAAATGGAATGCGGGGTGAAGGTGCTACCCACGCATGGGTTGAAGCATATATACCCAATCATGGTTGGATTGGCATTGATCCTACCAACAATGTTTGGGCAACCAATAACCACGTAAAATTAGCCGTTGGAAGGGATTTTAGTGATTGCACACCAGCCAAGGGTACTTTTAAGGGTCCTGCCAGACAATCTCTTTCTGTTTATGTTTCTGTTGGATATGAAGATGGACATGTATTTGAAGAAATCAATGCCGTTAAAATGCAAAAACAATCCGCATCGGAGGAGGCAGAACTAATTATTGATAACTTTGCTGGCCAACAACAACAATAGCCGCCTGCCATGAACGCAACTACATTATTTAGAATATTGAGTTTTATACTCTTACCTATTGCTTTCTTTTTCATCATTATGGATTTGATAGCCATTGTGATGGCGCTAGGAAATCCAAGCCTTTTATTTCCGGTCTTTCTAATTACAGGGATGATTATCTACGTGATAGTTTCTTTTTATTTTCTACTCATGGGTGTAAATAAAAAACTACCATTAGGAGCATCCGTAAAAGATTGGATTAAAGTAAACGCTTATGTGACGTTGTTTCTAGGATTTCAGTTCATGCTTGTTTCAGTCAGTATTTTTTATATGGGTTCAGCCAACCTACAAGAATTTGCCGATAAAGCAATGGCAGCCCAACCCAACATGTCTAGCCAAATGAACAGTGGTTTATTTCTTAAAATGTTGAAAGGGATGGCCTATTTCTTCTTCTTTTTGTCATTGGCCCTATTGGTACATATTAGCATTTGTTTCAAATTGCTCAAAGAATACGCCCACCTGTTTTTACCAAAAGAAGCTTAAACGCCATTTGATAATTTCCTTTTCAAAAGCCCTTACATTTTAGTACTTTGCTCATGTGAACAACAGTATTCCATTAGCAGAGCGGATTAGACCAGCAACCCTGGATGACTTGATAGGCCAAGAACACCTGACAGGAAAGGGTAGTATTTTGCGCAATGCCATTGAAAATGGTAGAATCCCCTCTATGATTTTATGGGGACCACCAGGCGTTGGAAAGACCACTATCGCCAATATTATTGCCCATAGTTTACAAGTGCCCTATTTTCAATTGAGCGCTATCAGTAGCGGGGTTAAAGACGTAAGAGAAGTTATTGAAACTGCCAAAGAACAAATAGGCTCTATTCTATTTATTGATGAGATTCATAGATTCAACAAGGGCCAACAAGATGCCCTTTTGGGTGCCGTTGAAAAAGGCATTATCACCTTGATTGGTGCAACTACAGAGAACCCTAGTTTTGAAGTGAATAGCGCCTTGCTAAGCAGGTGTCAGGTATATGTGCTCAAAGCATTGGACCAAGAAGGCATGGTAAGATTATTGCACCAAGCTTTGGAAAAAGATGCCTTTATGCAATCCCTGCAATTAGAGCTAAAAGAAACAGAAGCCATGATTCGGATTTC
>CAIZMD010000303.1 GCA_903933995.1 uncultured Bacteroidota bacterium | reverse complement strand
GGCGCATCTGTTGCCATGAGTTGGCCCTTGGTACCAGAGAATGATTATATGATCAAGTCTGGTTCTAGAGGTTTGTCTTGGGGTAAGGGGCCAGAATCTTTAACTGATTATAGTGAGGCCATTAAAGCATTTAGCATGCCCTATGTTACCCATGAAATGGGGCAGTGGTGTGCTTATCCAGACTTTAATGAGATCAAGCAATTTACAGGTGTTTACAAAGCCAGAAACTATGAAATGTTTCAGGAAGATTTAAAAGACAGGGGCATGGCCGATATGGCCGAAAAATTCCTTGCTTCTTCTGGCAAATTGCAATTGCTCTGTTACAAAGCAGAAATTGAGAAATCTTTGCGCACAACCGGACTAGGTGGATTCCAATTATTGGGATTGCAAGATTTTCCAGGACAAGGAACGGCATTGGTTGGAACCATGAATGTGTTTTGGAAGGATAAACCATATTCCTCTGCAAAAGCATTTGCACGTTTTTGTAATAGCACGGTTCCGTTGATGAAAACAGCCAAATTTGTTTACAGTAATGCCGAGCATTTAAAAGCCGCTATTGAAGTATATCATTTTGGTGAAAAGGATTTGGATGCTAACATTCAAATTACGCTCAAAGATCCATCTGGAAAAATAGTCAGCAGTATCAAAAGCATTAAAAAGAAATTACTGATAGCTGCACAAAATCCCATTGTTGACTTAGATATTGATCTAGCTACTATTCAACAACCTACCAAGCTAACCTTGGAAGTAAGTATTGCCAATACCGTATTTGCCAATGATTGGGAATTTTGGGTATATCCCGTTGCCATACCAGCTAAGGATTTCTCTAGTATTTACGATTGTACTGTATTAGACGATGCTGCATTAAAAGTATTGGAGTCAGGTGGTAAAGTGTTTTTGAATTTAGCAGGAAGGGTAACCAAGGGTAAAGAGATAGTACAGAATTTTACGCCTGTTTTTTGGAATACCAGTTGGTTTAAAATGCGTCCCCCACATACTTTGGGTTTTGTAGTTGATCCCCAACATCCTGCATTTAAGAACTTCCCAACGGAGTATCATAGTAATTTTCAATGGTGGTCCTTGGTTAACAAAGCACAAGTGATGCATTTGGAAGATTTTCCTTCTAGCTTAAGACCCTTGGTGCAACCGATTGATACTTGGTTTATCAATAGAAGATTGGCCAGTGTATTTGAAGTGAAAATTGGTAAGGGTAAATTATTGGTGAGTAGTTTGAATCTAACAAACGAAAGCAATTTAGACAAACTCAAATCTACTGATGCATTGGTTGCAAAGCAGTTGTATAGCAGCTTACACCAATACATGCTATCAGATAAATTTCAACCGCAACTAGCAATAGATCCTCAACGCATCAAAGACCTGACAGAAAAACCATCCAAAGAAATCTTTGATCCATTTACCAAGGACTCGCCAGATGAATTAAAGAAAACCTTACCCGTTAACAAGCAGTAACATGAAAGCCATCAACCTACTATTGAGTTGTTTATTTTTTCTATCAGCCCAAGCACAAGAAAAGATAGACAGACAGGCCTTGGCCAAAAGAAATAATGTACATGTTAATCAATTTGACTCTCTTTCTTCTCTTTCAGTGGGTAATGGTTCTTTTGCCTTTACGGTAGATGCTACAGGATTGCAAAGTTTTCCAAAACAGTACCAGTCTGGTATTCCATTAGGAACCCAATCTGTTTGGGGATGGCATTCTTTTAAAGATACTGTTGGTTACAAGTTTGATGAAACATTAAGAGACTATGCTTTTGATGGCAGAAAGGTTTCTTATGGGGTGCAGATTAAAGACCCAAAAAGAAGTTTGGAAGCTGGAAATTGGTTTAGACAAAACCCACATCGTTTGCAGCTAGGCAATCTAGGTTTTGAATTCATAAAAAAAGATGGAAGCATTGCTCAAATAGAAGACTTAAAAGATGTAAAACAAGAACTTGATTTGTGGACTGGTATGATCAAAAGTTCTTTTACAATTGAAGGGGAATTAGTAGAAGTGCAGACATTGGTACATCCCAAACAAGACATGATTGCGGTAAAAGTCAAGTCAACTTTATTAAAAGAAGAAAGGATTCGTTTAAAAATGGTCTTTCCTTTTCCCTCAAACGCTTTTGCTGATATGGGTGTTGATTATACCCAAGCAAGTAAACACTATTCAAGAGCATCTGATTATCAAAAGGGCGTTTTGTTTCAACACTTTTTAGACAGTACCCGCTATTTTGTTTATCTACAAGCAAGTACAAACACCTATTTTCAATGGACAACCCAAAAGGAGCATGAATTTGTGATGGGAATTGGCGCTACAGATGAACTCAGTTTTACCTGTCATTTTCAACAAAAAGAAAAGCTGTCTCCCTCACCTGATTTTGCATCAGTAGCCCAGGCCAATCAGGAAGCTTGGCAAGATTTTTGGACTAAGGGTGCTACAGTAGATTTTTCTCATTCCAAAGACCCAAGGGCCATGGAGATTGAACGTAGGATGATGCTGTCTTTGTATCTGACCAGGATTCAATGTGCCAGTAGTCAGCCTCCACAGGAAACAGGACTCACTTATAATAGCTGGTTTGGCAAACCCCATTTAGAAATGCATTGGTGGCATGGTGTTCATTTTCCTTTGTGGAATAGGGCCGAGCTTTTGGAAAAATCTTTGGGCTGGTACCAAGATGTAGCACCCATGGCTTTTGCTATTGCCAAACGGCAAGGTTACAAAGGACTTAGGTGGCAGAAAATGACCGATCCAAAAGGTGCAGAAGCGCCTTCTTCAGTTGGGGCTTTTCTAATTTGGCAACAACCACACTTTATCAGTTTTGCCGAACTATTGTATCGGAAAAATCCCAGTGCTGCTACTTTGAAAAAATACAGAGACCTGGTATTTGCTACTGCCGATTTTATGGCGGATTATGCTTCTTGGAACCCTGCAACCAAAAAATACCAATTG
>CAIZMD010000302.1 GCA_903933995.1 uncultured Bacteroidota bacterium | reverse complement strand
GGTAGTACTTCTATGTTTGCTTTCCCGCATTCTTCAAAATTAGAAGCTGACAATAGTTCCAAAGATTTTAACAGCTTTATTCCAGTTGGTGCCATTGCTGGTTTTTGTCAAAAACAAGGTGTTACTGAAAGCAACTTTTTCTTATCAGTGCTTTGTCAAGTATTACAACGTTATGCCAGAGAAAGTAAATTGGCCATAACTACCGTCTCTAGTGGTAGGGCAGACAACAAACTAATGCATAGTTTGGGCATGTTTGTAAAAACGGTTCCTGTTGTGGCAGAATTTAAAAAAGAAACTGTTTTGGAATTTGTTAAACGCATGCAAGAGCAATCTTTTGCAACCATGGAACACGAGGATTATCCATTTACTAGAATGGTGGAGAAATTCGGGATTGTTCCTCAAATTAGTTATGCTTACCAAGGTGGTTTTGATTTTAATATTAATGCTGGTGGATTTCCGGTTGAACTAGAAACCTTGGCACTAGACACTTCTATTTTCCCTTTTGGGATACAAATTAGAACTGCCACCGATGGCTATCTTTTAAATGTAGAATATGATAGAACCAAGTATTCCCGTTTAGACATTAGCCGATTTGTTTCTGCTTTTACCGCTGCAGTAACTTATATGTCTGAAGGTCCCGATACTTTAACCTCTGATTTATTACTGCTTTCTGCCAATCAAAAAAATAGCGTTTTACAAATTTCTGAGGCAGTCAAATTGCCCTATAACAAGGCAGAAACTTTTCTTGACCTATTTAAAAAACAGGTTCTAAAGTTTCCAAATAAAAATGCGGTAGTAGACCAAAATAGTGCATTAAGCTTTGCAGAGCTTGACAAACTTTCTGATCAACTAGCAAGCCAACTCATTCAAATGGGTGTAGTGCCCAATAGTTTTGTGGCGGTTATGCTTTCTAGGAGCAAAGAATTCATGGTGAGCTTATTGGCTATTTTCAAAGCTGGTGGTGCTTATGTGCCACTTGATTCAGAATACCCCAATGATAGATTAATCTACATGCTAGAAAATAGCCAATCAAAACTCTTGATTACAGAATCCCATTTGCTCAAACAAAAACAGGAAACTGGCGTATTTAAAGCAGAGCAGGTTTTATTAATTGACCAATTTAATTTTGACGCTGCTATTGTTGTGCCAATGGTTCATCCACAACCGGATCAGCTTGCTTACATGATTTACACATCTGGTTCTACTGGAAAGCCAAAGGGAGTGATGATCCGTCACCAATCACTAGTGGCTTTTCTGGTATGGTATACACATGATTTTTCAGTGAATGAAAATGACAGATTCTGTTGCCATCCAAGTTTTAGTTTTGACGCATCGGTCATTGACCTTTTCTCTGCAATTTCTGTTGGTGGTACTTTATACATTGTTCCTTCAGAACTGCGCCAAGACATGGTAGGGTTTTCCAAATATTTAAAAGCTGCTAGTATTACGGGAGGCGTATTTAGTACACAGTTTGGTATGGAGCTCTTAAATCAATTTGATTTGCCCTTAAGAATGGTCATGTTGGGTGGCGAAAAATTACTGGCTATTAGAAAACAAAATACCTGGATCATCAATGGGTATGGTCCAACAGAATTCACCATTGCCTCAAATTATTTTGCGGTGAATCAATCAGATGAAATAGAGAATATTCCAATTGGCAAACCAGTGGCAAATTCTTGGTCCTATGTATTAGATGCCAATAGGCGATTACTACCCGTTGGTATGCCAGGTGAATTGTGTTTGTCTGGAGTGCAGATTGCAAAAGGGTATTGGCAAAGAGAAGACCTGACAGCAGAAAAATTCTTGGACAACCCTTATCAAAGCTCTGAAGAGAATGCCAAAATTTATTGCACGGGTGATTTGGTAAAATGGAACGATGCCGGTGAATTGCTGTACATGGGTAGAATTGATACCCAAGTAAAACTAAGGGGGTTTAGAATTGAACTGGGTGAGATTGAAACCATGATGGCAAAATTTGAAGGCGTTGCTTCTGCTGTTGTAGACGTTAAGGAATTTGCAGGTGCGCAACACCTTTGTGGTTATTTTACGCAGAAAGCTGGTGCTACTGTGAACACTCAGGAACTCTATGGTTTTCTAAAACTTGGGCTTACCGAATACATGGTGCCATCTGCTTTAATAAATATGGAGGCGCTGCCAATTACTCCTGGTGGAAAAGTAGACAGGAAAGCCTTACCGCTTCCAGAAATGACCAGAAAAGTGGAATACCTAGCACCATCCAATGAATTGGAAGAACAGATTTGTCGCATCTATGAAGATGTGCTGAAAATAGAACAGGTAGGTGTCTTAGATGATTTTTTTGAAATTGGTGGTTCATCCATGTCTGCCATGAAAGCCGTGATTCAAATCATGAATTTGGGTAACCAAATTAACTATGGTAATATCTTCTCTTTAAAGACACCACAGGCCATTGCCCAATTTATTCAAGAGTCTGCTAACCATGCAAATGCTGATGATGCAATAGAAGACTTAGCAGCTTATGACTACACCAAGATTAACCAAGTACTAGCAGAGAACAAACAAGACTTATTTGTTGACTACCAAGATAATGAGGTTGGCACAACACTCTTGACTGGTTCCACCGGTTATTTGGGTGTGCATGTGCTCAAAGAATTGATAGACAAGGAGCAGGGTATCATTTATTGTATGGTCAGGTCTACCAAAGATCATAGCCCTGAGAAAAGACTCAAGATTCAACTGATG
>CAIZMD010000301.1 GCA_903933995.1 uncultured Bacteroidota bacterium | reverse complement strand
GCTAACGCGATTGTCTCCAAAGAAAATCTTAGTAGTAAGTTCTGCTCCACAGATCCGCTACCCCGATTGCTATGGAATTGACATGAGTAAGCTAGGCGATTTTATTGCCTTCCGCGCAGCAGTTGCCTTGTTGAAAGATAGAAATATGGAGCATGTACTTACTGATGCTGCAGAAAAAATCAAGGAATTACAACGCACGGGTCAATTGCATACAGAGAATGTAGTGCGTTCTATTTATAAGCCTTTTAGTACCCTAGAGATTTCAGATAAGATTGCCCAATTGATTACACCAGAAGGTTCCAAAATCAATGTAGAAGTCATCTATCAAACCATTGAAGACCTACACGATTGTTGTCCAACCAACACGGGTGACTGGTACTTTACCGGAAACTATCCAACAGCTGGAGGTAACCGCGTGGTGAACAAAGCCTTCCTAAATTATATGGAAGGAAAGAATGTAAGAGGCTATTAAACTCGGTAACAAAAAGCATTGATATTCATGCCTGCACCAACTGAGGCAAAGACTACTATGTCTCCTGCTGCAATTTCGTGTTCCTGCATTTCTCCGCGTTTTACCAAATCGTATAAAGTAGGAATAGTGGCCACAGAACTATTACCCAATTTATGTATGCTCATGGGCATGATAAATTTTGGTACTTCTTTAATGCCATATAATCTATAAAGCGCTTTTACAAATCCCTCGTCCATTTTTTCATTAGCTTGATGAAGGAAGAATTTCTTAACATCGGTAACGTGTAAACCCGCTTTGTCAATACAATCCTTCATGGCTAGTGGCACATTCTTAATGGCGTATTCGTATACCTTTCTGCCCTTCATTTTCATGTAACGCACATTGGGGTCCGAGTCTGGAAAATTAGAAGCACCGTATTGCAGATAGTATGCTTCATCTACACAATGACTTTGTGCACTCACAGACAAAATACCTGCGCCATTTTCTGATTCTTCTACTGCTTCAATGACGCAGGCACCAGCACCATCACTAAAGATCATACTGTCTCTATCATAGTGGTCAATCACACGGCTCAATGTCTCTGAACCAATGACCAAACATTTTTTAGCCATTCCTGCCATAATATAAGCATGGCCTTGAATCACACCCTGAATCCAACCGGGGCAACCAAATAAAATATCATAAGCCACGCAAGCAGGATTGCGAATCCCCAATCCTTGTTTTACCCTAGAAGCTAGTGCAGGTAAGGCATCGGACTGAATACTGCCTGTAACAATATTGCCAAAATTGTGCGCAAAAATAATCTGGTCAATTGTTTCAGGATCCACACCCGCATCATCAATAGCGTGTTTGGCGGCAATGAGTGCCATATCAGAACTATTGAATTCATGACCCGCATAGCGGCGCTCTTCAATTCCCGTAATGTCTTTGAATTTCTCTACTATTTCTGTAGCAGGTGTAGTGAGTGGTTGATGATCCTCTCCATAAAAAGCTTGGTTCACAAAATCCTGATTGGTCTTGATATGGGGTGGGATATAGGACCCGGTTCCGGTAATCACGGTTTTAAGTAGAGGCATAATGTTCGATTAACTTTATCAAATCAAAGCATTCAAATTTAAACAATTATGCAACCCTTTGCCTCATTTTGTTAGAAACCATCAAACAAAATCTAAAACTGGCCTATTCCCTAAAAAAAAGCCCCGATTCTTAGAATCAGGGCTTATAAAACTCATATAATTTATTATAGATATTTGTCGCCTTTATTCCTTTTTACTTCGGCAACATATTCCTTAATCGCTTGTTCTTTTTCTTTTTTGCAGATCATCAACACATCCTTGGTGTCAATGACAATACAGTCATCAATCCCTTGAACCAAGACCAATTTATCGTGGTTGGCAGAGATCATACACTTGGTAGCGTCAATCACAATCACGTTATCGCTGGTCACTGCATTACCCAAGTAATCTTTGTCTAGGTTATCATATGCTGAGTTCCAGGTTCCCAGATCGCTCCAGCCAAAAGAAGAAGGAATTACAAATACATTATCTGCTTTTTCCATAATGGCAAAGTCAATAGAAACATTGGTGCACAATGGATAGATGCGGTTAATGGCGTCTTTTTCACCAGCAGTATTAAAATGGGCTTTCTCATTGTCAAACAGCTCATACATTTCTGGCTGATACTGTTCAAAAGCCTTCATCACATTTTTCACCTGCCATACAAAGATCCCTGCATTCCAAAGAAAATCGCCGGAGGCCAAAAAGGTCTTAGCCAATTCCAGATTGGGCTTCTCTGTAAAGGTTTTCACTTTGTAAATACCATCGCCAGCGGCCAATGGCTCGTGTTGAATATAACCGTATCCTGTATTGGGATGCGTAGGTTTAATACCCAGTGTAACCAATGACTTGATCTGTGTTACAAAATCCAAGGCCTTAGCAGTAATAGCGCGGAATGCTTCTTGGTCCAAGATCATATGATCACTAGGAGCCACAATCAGCGCGGCTTCTGGATCTTTTTGTAAAAGCTTGTAAGAAATATACGCCACACAGGGTGCGGTGTTTTTTCTGCTAGGCTCAGCCAAGATATTTTCTAAGGGCAGTTCGGGCAATTGCTCGGCACAGATAGAAACATATTCTTCAGAAGTAACTATGAAGATATTCTCAACTGGAATAAATGCGGCATAACGCTCATAGGTCCAGCGGATCAATGACTTACCGGTATTCAGAATGTCTAGAAACTGTTTTGGATAACTGGTACGGCTTTTTGGCCAAAATCTACTGCCGATACCTCCAGCCATAATGGCTACATAATGGTGCTTATTCATGTGGGAAACAGGTTTAACTCATTTTAGGGAATGATACGGGCTAAAAACGTTGATAGCCTGTGACTTATTGCTTGGATTAAACAATTCCTTCGCGTACCAGATCGTGCAAATGAAGAACCCCTAGATAGCGTTGATCTTCCACCACTAAGAGGGCGCTAATATCATTCTTGCGCATTAATTCTAAGGCTTCAACCGCCAGGGTCTCTGGGGTAATGGTTTTGGGTTTGGGACTCAAGATATCTGCAGCGGTAATTTGGTCAATGCTGCTACTTTTCTCCAGCATCCTACGCAGGTCACCATCGGTGATAATACCTTGCAATTGGCCTTCTTGGTTTAAAACCGCAGTGAGACCCAGTCTTTTTTGGGTAATTTCTACAATCACTTCTTTTAAACTGGCGTTGATGGCTACTTGTGGAACCTCATTAGCCTTGCTTAAATCGCCCACGCGTAAATACAAACGCTTACCCAGATTGCCACCAGGATGGTATTTGGCAAAATCGCGGCCATTAAATCCATTGAGTTCCATGAGGCAAACCGCAATCACGTCTCCCATCACCATTTGGGCCGTGGTGCTACTGGTGGGAGCCAGGTTATTGGGGCAGGCTTCTTGCTCAACCGTAGTATCTAACAAAATATCAGATTCCTTGGCCAAAAAGCTCTCTCTATTTCCCACCATCCCAATCAGGGTATTGCCAAAATTGCGAATCAAGGGAACCAACACTTTGATTTCAGGACTCTCGCCACTCTTGCTAATAATCATAACCACGTCTTCATCCTGCACCATACCCAGGTCACCGTGAATAGCGTCTGCAGCGTGCATAAATAGGGCCGGAGTACCGGTTGAATTCAGGGTGGCCACAATTTTCTGGGCCACTATGGCCGATTTGCCAATCCCAGAAATGACCAACCTACCCTTGGAAGCATGAATAGTAGCAATGGCTTTCTCAAATGTTTCATTGATAAAAGGGGCCAATCCGCTAATGGACTGGGCTTCTAATTGAATGGTTCTAAGGGCCGTTGCGGCGATATTTGCTTTCATGCCCTGCAAATGTAAACTTTAACAGCTTTAACTAGCATTTCAGGGCGGGTTTCGTTAACTTCGCTACCCTTTTTTAGGATTTTATATACTAAAACCGGAACCGATTATCCGGATTGCCAACCGATTCCCAGTAAAAATCAAGCTTAGGAAAATTTAAGGGGAATTCCCGGCAAAAAGCGTTAACTTTTATAACAATAGTGGTTCCTTTTTGGGGCCAAAATATATTCGATACATGGCTACTACCAAAAAAGCGGTTGCTAAACCTGCCGCAAAAAGCAATAAGAAAAGTTCACCCCGCAAAGACAATACGGCTACCATTACAACGGTACACGAATACGATATCTATGCAGGCCTTGAAAAATATTTTGGATTCCGCGAATTCAAAGGCACACAAGAACAATCCATCAATAGTTTGCTCAACGGACAAGACACATTTGTGATCATGCCCACAGGCGGTGGTAAGAGTTTGTGTTATCAATTACCTGCTATGATGATGGAGGGTTGTGCCATTATTGTATCGCCCTTGATTGCCCTAATGAAAAATCAAGTAGACCTAGTGCGTGGCTACAGTGAAAAAGACGATGTGGCGCATTTTCTTAACTCTTCTCTAAACAAGGGGCAGATTAAATTGGTCAAAGACGATCTAACTTCTGGTATGACCAAGCTACTCTATGTAGCACCAGAAACCCTGACCAAACAAGAGAACCTAGAATATTTTTCTGATTTAAAGATTAGTTTTTTTGCGGTAGATGAAGCCCACTGTATTTCTGAGTGGGGGCACGATTTTAGACCAGAGTATAGACGCTTGCGCGAGATGATGGATATTATTAATCCAGACATTCCCGTAATTGCACTGACTGCAACTGCTACCCCAAAAGTGCAGAGCGATATTGTAAAGAATCTTGGTCTGCGCAAACCCAATATTTATATTTCTTCTTTTAATAGGAGTAATCTCTATTATGAGATTCAACCCAAGATCAAGAAAGACCAGACCGTAAAAAGTATTGTCAAATTTATTAGTGGTCACAAGGGTAAGAGTGGGATCATTTATACCTTGAACAGAAAGACCACCGAAGAATTAGCAGAACTCTTGGTAGCCAATAGCATTAAAGCTGTGGCTTATCACGCAGGGCTGGATCAAAAACTGCGTGCAGAAAGACAGGATCAATTCCTCAATGAAGACGTGCAAGTAATTGTAGCCACCATTGCCTTTGGTATGGGGATTGACAAACCAGATATCCGTTTTGTGATTCACTTTAATATTCCAAAATCTATTGAGAACTATTACCAAGAAACGGGTAGGGCTGGAAGAGACGGAATGGAAGGGCTTTGTGTCTTATACTATTCGCACAAAGACGTTTCCAAGCTGGAACATTTTATGCGCGACAAGCCATTGAGTGAAAGAGAAGTGGGTGCGCAATTAATTGATGAAACCGTGGCTTATGCAGAATCTGCTGTATGCCGCCGAAAAGTATTGTTGCACTATTTTGGAGAGAACTGGGAAGGAAAAAACTGTGGCAATTGTGACAACTGTTTGAACCCCAAAGAAAAAATAGAAGCCAAGGAAGACGTAGTTAAAATACTCAATACTGTAAAAGCATTGGATGAGCGTTTTGTTACAGACTATGTGGTGAGTGTGGTCATGGGTAAACTCACGCCACAGATTAGTATGTTCCGTCATGATAATCTTCCGGTATACGGGATTGGTGCAGACAAGGAATACCATT
>CAIZMD010000300.1 GCA_903933995.1 uncultured Bacteroidota bacterium | reverse complement strand
GTGGGTGGTTTGAACCATAGTAATATCTCTAACCAGTTAGATAACCATGCCATGTTTGGGCCCAATTTTGGATTGGGAATCAACATGAAATTGTCTGAAAAATGGTATTTCAAGCCAGAGTTCAAACCCTTGAATTCAATGGGTTTCAAAGGAAACGCTTCTTTAAAAACAGGAACTATTGTTGATGGTCCATTTACCAATGTGCCAACCACCAGGTCTTTAAATTATTTAGATATTCCAGTAATGATGCACTACCAAGCTGCTGAAAAAATCTTGATTGGATTTGGCCCTCAGGTTAATTTTTTAACCAAGGCTCAGGAAAAATTTGAAGGTAAAAATGACGCAACCTATGATCAAAATATCAAGGACAAATTGAATAAAACGGATTATGGTTTTGCCGCTGCATTTACTTATCAATTAATTACCAAACGCAATGGAAAAGGCATCAATCTACAATTAAGGTATTATCAAGGTCTTGCTGATGTTTATAAGAATGTAGGATCAAATAAAAATTCTGCCTTCTCATTCAACCTTGAATTCCCTTTTATCAGTGACGCCGTAGCTGAAAAGAAAATGGCCAGTATAAAATAATTTCTGAAGCAAACTTTCAAGAAAAAAGGGATGACAACTGTCATCCCTTTTTTGTTTTTATAACTTCTTCACTCTTCACTCTTCACTTCCCTTCGTACGCCCACGTAAGCAAAGTAGCACCCCAAGTGAATCCACCACCAAATGCAGCAAGTACAATCTTGTCACCCTTCTTTAATTTGTTTTCCCAATCCCACAAACAAAGTGGTAAAGTGGCAGCAGTAGTGTTCCCGTATTTCTGAATATTGATCATTACTTTTTCCTTGTCCAATCCCATGCGGTTGGCAGTAGCATCAATGATGCGCAAATTGGCTTGGTGTGGAACTAGCCAAGCAATGTCTTCACCAGTCAAATTATTTCTTTCCAATAATTCGGCGCTAACATCGGCCATGCCCTTAACAGCAAACTTGAAAACGGCCTGTCCTTCTTGGTAAGCAAAATGTTCTCTAGCGGCAACGGTTTCTGCCGTAGCAGGTTTTACAGAACCACCCGCTTTCATGTGCAGGTAATGGCGACCGCTACCATCGCTTTTTAGAATACTGTCTTGAATACCCAATCCGTCTTCGCTGGCTTCCAGTAAAACGGCACCTGCTCCGTCTCCAAAAATGATGCAAGTGGTTCGGTCTGTATAGTCTACAATGGCGCTCATTTTGTCTACCCCAACCACAATCACTTTTTTGAATCGGCCACTTTCTATGTACATGGCTCCTGAACTTAGGGCAAATAGAAAACCACTACAAGCAGCGCTTAGGTCATAGCCCCAAGCATTGGTAGCGCCAATTTTGTCTGCAATAATATTGGCTGTGGCGGGAAACACCATATCTGGGGTTACCGTGGCACAAATAATACAGTCAATCTCTTTGGGATCCAGGTTTTTCTTCCTCAAAATCTCTTCAATGGCCGGTACTGCCATATCGCTACTGCCTTTTCCGGGTTCTTTTAGGATTCTTCTTTCAGAAATCCCGGTACGGCTGCGGATCCACTCATCATTGGTATCCACCATCTTTTCTAGGTCAAAATTGGTCAATTTGGTCTCTGGAACATATCCTCCAACGGCTGTAATAGCGGCGGTAATTTTACTCATATCTGTCTTAATTGGCCGCAAATATCCAAAAAGATTCCTTTATCCGGTCAGAAACCTTGTTTTTCAACCCGTTTTTAACCTATTTTTGGAACAGTATGATTGCATTTCTAAGAGGTCAATTTCCGGTGAAAACCACTACAAGGGTGGTGGTAGATGTGAACGGTGTGGGTTATGACTTACAGATTAGTTTGAATACCTATTCCGCAATTGCTAAAAAAGAGAGCGGTTTGCTCTTTACTTATTTGCATATTACGGAAAATGCGCATACACTTTTTGGCTTTGCAGAGCTGGCTGAAAAGGAAATGTTTTTACACCTGATCAGTGTTTCAGGGGTGGGCGCTTCTACAGCAAGAATGATGTTGTCGGGGATGCGCCCAGATGAAATAGCCAAAGCCATTGTTCAAGGCAACACAAAAGTCTTGGAGAGTATCAAAGGCATTGGCAAAAAATCAGCCGAAAGGTTGGTGGTTGAACTGAGAGATAAATTAGGAAAACAATCAGCAGATACCTTCTTGAGCGGAGGCGCAGCCATTGTTTCCAGCATAGATAATGATGCGGTGCAGGCCTTGGTAGCACTTGGAATAGGAAAACCAATGGCAGAGAACGCAGTGAAAAAAACAATGGTGTCTATGACGGCAGAAAACAGCCTAGAAGACATTATCAAACAAGCATTAAAAAACTTATAGCCTATACCCCTAGTTCTACTTTAACAACCTTCTTCAAGTTTGAAGTATTTTCTTACTGTAATGGGTATTCTGCTATCCGTTTGTTGCACCAGTAGTCTCTGGGCGCAGCAGCGCGATAGTCTGCGCTATCCCATCAATGATAGAAGGGCTGATCCGCTTAGTAGTAATAACCGCAATCCCTATAATATTCGTGACACGGCTTTGATAAAACAAACCGTTGAATACGACCCCAAGACCAAGCAATATTATATTATTGAAAAAATTGGGAACAAGACTTATAGAACCCCTACGGCCATTGACTTTAATGACTATCTGCGTTTGCAATCCAAACAATCAGAATTGGATTATTTCAAAAAAAGAGCCGATGCCATTACTGCACTCAACTTGAAGACTCAGCGTCCTCCTATGAAAGTGCATACCAGCCTTTTTGATCGGATTTTTGGTGTAACTGACAAGGGATTGAAAGTAGATATAAAACCTAGTGGCGAAGTCAATATCATGGCTGGTTACCAGGGACAGAATATTAAGAATCCTACTTTGCCTGAAAGAGCCAGAAAAAATGGGGGTTTTGATTTTGACATGAACGCCAATTTAGCCGTGAATGCCAATATTGGTGACAAATTGAAGTTTCCACTTAATTATAATACCCAAACCAATCTTGGTTTTGACAACCAAATTAAATTGGATTACAAGGGTAAGGACGATGAGATTATCAAGAGTATTGAAGCGGGTAATATTTCTTATCAATCCAGAGGAACACTAATTCCAAGCACACAGAATTTATTTGGGATTAAAACCCAATTGCAATTTGGTAAACTATTTATTACTGGTGCACTGGCCAATCAACGTTCTCAAAGACAGTCCATGGGTTTACAAGGTGGAGCTGCCACACAGAATTTTCAAAAACGATTGGATGACTATGAAGAGAACCGTCACTTTTTGATGGGGCAATATTTTAGAACCAATTATAACAAGACCATGCGTAACCTGCCTCAGGTTAATACGCAGGTGCAAATTCAAAGAGTAGAAGTTTGGGTAACCAATAGAAACGGCGCCAATACAGATGCGCGTGATATTGTGGGTTTTATGGATATGGCAGAACCCGCTCCTTATAATCCAGTGATCAGTTCTTTTACCAGTAATCCTCTGCCATTCAATGGTGCCAATAGTTTGTATAGTTCTTTGGTGAATGATCCCAATGCTAGAAATCCAGCTATGATCAATTCATTGTTGTTTGCAAGGGGCCTACGTCCGGTAGATGATTATGAAAAAACCTTTGCCCGCAAACTAACACCCAACGAATATTATTTTAACCCGCAAGCGGGATTTGTCTCTGTGAATAGTCAATTACAAGCAGACGAAGTATTAGCGGTAGCGTATCAATACACGTATAATGGTAAGGTTTACCAAGTGGGTGAATTCTCTCAAGACGTAGCATTGGATAGTACCAAGGGGGTGCAAAAAGTATTGATGTTGAAATTGTTGAAAGCCACATCGCAACGCATTCAATTGCCTATCTGGGGGTTGATGATGAAGAACGTGTACTCACTGGATTTGTTTGGTGGCATTCAAAGAGAAGACTTTAAATTGAATGTATTGTATGAAGAGCCTAGTGGTGGATTAAAACGTTATTTGCCAGAGACTTCTCCTTCTGTAAATGGTCAGCCACTATTAAAAATACTGAATCTGGATAGGTTAAATAACCGCAATGACCCACAACCAGATGGAGTCTTTGACTATGTAGAGGGTTTCACTATTTTGCCACAGGTTGGTCGTGTCATCTTCCCAGTATTGGAACCATTTGGTAAAGACTTGGAAGACCTAGCATTTACAGGTATGCCCGCCAATATCAAAAGCAAATACCTATACAAACAATTATACGATTCCATTAAAGCCATTGCCCAAACCTATGCCAACCTCAACAGGTTTGTGATGCAGGGCCAGGTAAAAGGAACAGGTGGTTCTGAAATTTCTTTGAATGCACCCAACGTGCCACCTGGTTCTGTAACTGTTTCTGCAGGAGGGCAAGTATTGCGTGAAGGATCAGATTATGTAGTAGATTATAATTTGGGGTCTGTAAAAATATTGAATCAAGCCATTCTTAGTTCCAATGTTCCGGTACAGGTTTCTTTTGAAAACAACACTGGATTTGGTATGCAACAACGTGGCTTTGCTGCATTGCGTTTGGACTATATTGCCAGCAAGAAATTTAGTATTGGTACTTCTGTGGTGAGGTTGGGTGAGCGCCCTTATTTTACCAAAATGGGTTATGGAGAAGATCCCATCAGG
>CAIZMD010000299.1 GCA_903933995.1 uncultured Bacteroidota bacterium | reverse complement strand
GCATTAGGCTCTTTGTTGATTCCGGATTTGTTTTCAGGTTCCAATAATTTGGAAGAAAATATTATGCGGGGCTTACCGCATTTTGCTCCCAAGGCCAAACGTGTCATTTATTTGTTTCAAAATGGAGCGCCTTCTCAATTAGAAACTTTTGATTACAAACCCCTTTTGTGTCAGATGATGGGAGAGAACCTTCCGGAATCCATCAGAGGTACCCAGCGACTCACGGGTATGAGTGCCTATCAAACAAGTTTCCCCTTAGTGGGTTCTTATTATAAATTCAACCAACACGGTAAATCAGGAGCTTGGGTTAGTGAATTGTTTCCACATATGGCAGGTATTGTAGATGATCTCTGCATTATTAAAACCATGCATACAGAAGCCATTAACCATGATCCCGCGCTCACATTTTTTCAATCTGGTGCACAACAAGGCAATAGACCTTCCATGGGGTCTTGGGTAAGTTATGGCTTAGGTACGGAAAACAATAATCTTCCCGCTTTCTGTGTGCTTTTATCCAGAGGAAAAGGTAATGGTCAAGGCGTATATTCTAAGTTATGGACCAATGGATTTTTAGACTCAGTGCACCAAGGCGTACAATTTAGTAGTGGTGAAAATCCCATTTTGTATTTACAAGATCCAGACGGAATGGACAGGGTTACCAGACGTAATATGTTGGACAAGATTGCGGCTTTGAATCAAATGGAAATGGATGCCTACGGCGATCCGGAAATTGCAGCAAAAATCCAACAATATGAAATGGCCTATCGCATGCAGACAGCAGTGCCAGAAATCATGGATACTTCTAAAGAATCTGAATCCATTGTCAAACTCTATGGGGCAGATTGTTTGGTGCCTGGAACTTATGCAGCCAATTGTTTGTTGGCTAGAAAATTATCAGAGAACGGTGTTCGATTTATTCAACTTTATCACCAAGGATGGGACCAACATGGTAACCTACCCAATGAAATGCGTGGACAGGCCATGGATGTGGATCAACCCTCAGCTGCATTGATCAAGGATTTAAAACAGCGAGGACTCTTAGATGAAACACTGGTCATTTGGGGTGGTGAATTTGGCAGAACCAATTATTGCCAAGGTAAAATGCAGCCAGATAATTATGGTAGAGACCATCACCCAAGGTGTTTTAGTATTTGGATGGCAGGCGGAGGTATTAAGCCGGGAGTAGTTCATGGAGAGACCGATGAGTTTGGTTATAATATTATCAAAGATCCCGTACACGTGCACGATTTTCAAGCAACAGTCTTAAACCTGCTTGGATTGGATCATGAAAAATTAGTCTATAAATTTCAAGGAAGAAGGTACCGATTAACAGACCTATATGGCAATGTAGTCAATCAAATTATTGCTTAAAACTTGTACATGAAAAGAAAAGATTTTATTCAAAAAACAGTGATGGCTTCGGCATCGTTTTTTATTACCCGTGACTTAATGGCCAAACCAAAGGGACCTATTTATGGGCATAATGAAAAACGATACCGTTTTAATGAAACCTGGGGTAGGCTCAATCCAGACAAGACACCAGTGAACGATTGTCATGAAATGGTGCAAGACAGCAGGGGCAGAATCATCTTACTCACCAATGAAACCAAAAACAATATCATAGTTTATAATAAGTCAGGTAAATTATTGGAGTCTTGGGGTAAGGAATATCCTGGGGCACATGGCCTTACTATTCAAAAAACGGGCAAAGAAGATTTTCTGTTTATCACAGATACCAATCGGCATCAAGTATATAAAACGGATATACATGGGAAACTGATTTTTACTATTGACCCACCCAAAGATTTATATCCTAAACAAGAGCAATTTGTTCCAACAGAAACTACTGTTTTAGAGAATGGAGAATTTTATATTGCTGATGGATACGGCGCACAACATATTCTACACTATGATGCAGAGGGTAAGTTGAAAAATCATTTTGGAGGTAGAGGAGATGGTGATGCCCATTTGGATAATGCCCATGGAATTTGTGTTGACAAACGTGGAACAGCCACTACTTTAATTGTTACTGATAGAAGTAGGAATGCTTTTAAACGATTTTCATTAGATGGAAATTTGTTAGAAGTCATCAAACTTCCAGGGGCCTGTGTTTGTAGGCCAGTGATCAAAGGTGATTATCTGTATGCGGCAGTTTTACGTTCTCCAAATTTGAACACAGAAGGATCAGGTTTTGTAACCATTTTGAATAAAGAAAACAAAGTGGTTTCTAATATTGGAGGTTCTGAACCCAGTTATATAAACGGTGTTTTGCAACCCATGTCTCAGCAACAAAAATTATTCACTCATCCCCACGATGTTTGTGTGGATGATGAAGGCAATATCTATGTGGCTCAATGGGCATCTGGTAAAGTATATCCCTATAAATTTAGCCCAGTAGCATGATGGATGCAAGGAAAATGATGAAGACCCTTAGTTTCTGTGGATTAGTATTCCTAGGCTTTTTATTGCTATTTGAAAATAGGATAGTACTTCCTATTGGATTACAAGTAGCTGGTAAGTTTCATACACTGCTCTTACATTTCCCCATAGTGCTATTGTGTTTGGTCCTATTAGTGTTGCTATGGAAAGAGTCATGGATTCAAACTGCTACATGGAAAAATTTTGAATCATTTACGGTATTAACAACGGTTGTTACTGCCATCTTGGGATTTTTATTATCAATAGAGCAAACAGATATCGGGAATGTCTTGTCATGGCATAAATGGTCTGGAACAGTCTTAGCCTTCTTGTCTTATCTCATTATTTTTTATAGAGAAAGATTCTTTGTAACAGAAATTAAACTCAGGATTGCGTCAGGGTTCATGTTTCTTGTATTAATCATAACGGGTCATTGGGGTGGAACCATCACCCATGGAGATGGTTATTTAACAGCTGCATTTCAGAACAACAAATCAGCATCATTAGTATTATCAGAGGTCCGAATTTTTAAAGATGTGGTACAACCCATTTTAGCAGATAAATGTGGCAATTGTCACAAAGCATCTGTGATGAAAGGGGGGCTTTCTTTGGAAGACAGTATTTCTATTTTTAAAGGAGGAAAAAATGGCAAAGCCATTGTTGCTGGTTCATTAGATAAGAGTTTGTTGTATCAACGTTTGGTCTTGCCCATGACCGATAAAAAACATATGCCCTTAGCGGAAAAACCACAACTATCTGCTTCAGAACTAGCGTTAATAGAAGAGTGGATCAAATTGGGTGCGCCATTTGCACAGTTATTAGTAGCAAGAGCTGAAACAGATAGTCTTAGGATAATGTCCATGCCTTTTTTAGAAAATAGGTTAAAAAAAGCTTCTGAAAAAAGCTATGATTTTAAGGCGGCTTCAGCTGATCAAATAGCAGAGTTGAATAATAATTATCGTGTTGTAAAACCATTAGGTCTAGCCTCCCCAGCTTTGGCTGTTTCTTTTTTTGGAAGGGCTAATTATTCCTTTGATCAATTAAAAACATTAAAGCCTATTGCCAATCAAATTGTTCATTTGAACCTGGCCAAAATGCCCGTTACTAATGAGCAGTTAGATTGGATTTCTAATTTAGAAAACCTTGAAGCGTTAAATCTAAATTATACTGATATTGACAATACTAATTTAAAAGCACTTGCAGGATTAAAGCATTTGCATTCCTTATCAATTGTTGGTACCAAGATTAATCAAAAGGGTCTTGAGACCTTAACTGTATTTCCGGAACTAAAAGCTTTATATGTTTGGAATACAGATATCACATTAGCAGAACTGAAAACCATGCAATCAAAATTTCCTGCAATTCAAATTGAAACTGGATTTCAAGGAGCAGATACCATGGTGATTCCTTTAAATCAACCCATCATTAACACCGCTGCAGGATTTTTTAAAGACAGAATCAATATTTCATTAAAACATGTGATCAATGGGGTTGAATTGAAATATACTTTAGATGGAAAAGAGCCTGATAGTTCCAGTTCCTTATATACAGCACCATTTTGGATTGATTCAAGTTTTAAATTAACCGTAAAAGCATTTAAAAAAGGGTGGTTACCAAGTAAGCCTGTTAATAGCCAATATTTTAAAGCAGGTATTCCAATCAGCAAAGCAAGCTTATTAACCCCTCCAGATCCCAAATACGCATTACACGCAGATAAAATCTTAATTGATTTAGACGCGGGTGATCCTGGTGATTTTGGTACTAGGGCATTAGGTTATCAGAAAAACGATGCAATTGTGGTTCTAGATATGGGAAAGCCAACAGAAATACATGGTTTGAAAGTGCTGAACTTACAAAATATTGGAGCTTATATTTTTCCGCCGGTACAGATGCAAGTTTTGGGTTCTAACAATATGCAAGAATGGAAACAACTTTCTAATCAACGTTATGCGATGCCTATAAAAATGATAGGAGCAAGCACCCCTTTTCTTCATTTGAATTTTCCAGCATCTACTTATCGTTATTTGAAATTTTCAGCCAAACCCATTCCTACACTACCAGAATGGCATCCCGGTAAAGGGCAGCCTGGTTGGTTTTTTATGAGTGAATTGGTGGTTTATTAATCTATTTACATGAAGTATAAACAAGTTTTTACGGCTTTGATATTACTGCTACTGGTAAGGTCTTCATTGCTAAAAGCTCAATCAAATTCAGTCAAACAATCAAATAACAAACAATTAGCAGTAAAAGACTGGTTGTTGTCCAATCAAAGCTTTCATGCCAAAGTATTGCCATCAGCAGATGCAAAGGAAATTGTATTAGAAAATGGATTGGTCAAAAGAGTTTTTAGAAACCAAGGAACCATTGCTTGCATCAGTTACCAAAACCTAATCAATGGTCAAGAAATCATAAGGGCCATTAGTCCAGAAGCTATTGTAATGGTCAATGGGCAATCCTTGCCCATTGGTGGTTGGTTAGGACAAAAAGAAAAAGCCTATTTAAAACGAGAATGGTTTACCAAGATGCAAGCTGATACTAGTGCATTTAGATACGATTCTTTTTCTGTGAGCCCTATTCCTGTTTATTTGAAATGGAAACCCAAGTCTTGGGCTTCTAACAAACAACAGCCTACCGGAAAATTATTGCGTTTTCATTATACCGCTAAACAGTCTGCTGTGCAAGGCTTACAAGTTCAGGTCAATTATGCTTTATACGATGGCATTCCATTGATGGTGAAATGGGTTGAAATGGTCAATAGGTCTTCAAGTTCTATAGCATTGAATAGGGTTACTAGTGAAGTCATTGCGGCTGTAGAAGAGGAGAGTGCTGTTGTTGGTGCTACGGAAGAAGCATCTCTACATGAGCAAACATTAACGGAGGCACAAAAGAAACTGATTCCTGCCAAGGGGATGAAAGTACCTGAAAGTATTTATATTGAAACCAATTATGCTTTTAATAATGCCATGCGTTATCCATTGAGTGATCAAACAACGCACTGGAAAGTAGATACCAACTATACATCTCAAGTCAATTATAATTTTAGAACGCCTTGTTTGCTAGAAGTCTATCCTGATAAGGCTTATCAGGTAGTGCTGGCTCCAAGTCAGAACTTTAGTTCAGTAAGAACTCATGAGTTATTGATGGATTCCTATGAAAGGGAAAGACGGGGATTGGCTATTCGCAAAATGTATCAAACCATTGCACCTTGGACTAGTTCTAATCCCATTTTTATGCATTTGGTGAGTAAGAATGATGCAGAAGTTCGCAATGCTATTGACCAATGTGTTGCAACTGGTTATGAGGCGCTTATATTAAGTTTTGGAAGCCATATCAATATGGAAGACAGTTCCGCCTCTAATATCGCCAGATGGAAGGCCAACGCAGACTATGCTCATTCAAAAGGCATACTAATTGGAGGTTATTCACTGTTTTCTAGTAGACGCATTAGTGATGAAGATGATGTTGTCAGTGCTGTAACAGGTAAACCCGGAGGCGCATTTTTTGGAAACGCACCTTGTTTTGGAAGTAAATGGGGGCTTGGCTATCGCGATAAAATCAAACATTTTTTTAGCCAAACCGGTTTTGATATTTGGGAAAATGACGGTCCTTATCCAGGAGACCTCTGTGCTTCAACCAAACATCCTGGACACAAGGGATGGGAGGATAGTCAGTGGGAACAGATGAAGATTCAAAAAGAATTATATGGTTGGCTCAATGAACGAGGGGTTTATATAAATGCGCCTGATTGGTATTTTTTAGATGGCACCCATAAAATAGCCATTGGTTATAGAGAAGTGAATTTTTCTTTGCCACGTGAAAATCAAATCATTCTCAATAGACAGAATATTTATGATGGCACTTGGAATATGAGCCCAAGTATGGGTTGGGGTTTTGTGCCACTGACCAAATACCAAGGTGGAGGACCAGAAGCAATTCTAGAACCATTGCAAGAGCATTTGTTAGACTATCAGCAATTGATGGTACAATATTATGGGGCCGGGGTACAAGCCTGTTATAGGGGCCCTAGACTCTATGATACGGATAGTACCCGAAAAATGGTAGCTTCTGTGATTGATTGGTATAAACAATATAGAAGTATTCTCAATAGCGATATCATTCATTTGAGAAGACCAGATGGTAGGGATTGGGACGGAATTTTGCACGTAAATCCCAAACTTCCTCAAAAAGGTTTCATGCTTTTGTATAATCCCTTAAATGAACCCATCACAAGATCCATTCAAGTGCCCCTGTATTACACAGGCCTTAGTAGTCAAGCTAATCTTTCTGAACAAGGAAAAGCTAAGCAGCGCTTAAGCTTGAACAGGGCTTATGAAATGCCTTTGACATTTACCATTCCGGCTAATTCATACACTTGGTATCTAAT
>CAIZMD010000298.1 GCA_903933995.1 uncultured Bacteroidota bacterium | reverse complement strand
TTTACCCCACTTTGAGGATAAAAACACCTAGAAACAAAATCACTATCAAGACCCTTGGCGGTAGCAATGACTCCTCTTGCTGGAACCTTTGCTAATTTGCTAAAGTCAGGACTTAAATCTACTACTGCTTGTTGATTAGGTAACACTACCATATAATCAAAAGAGGTTTTATAAACTGGAACAGGTCCAATGCCTAATCCTTCTAATAATCCATCAGGGACTAATTCAACCTGTTCTGGTGGATTAGATGGAAAATTAAGCGTGATGCTTTGGTCATCATTCTTAAACACTTCTAATGGGCCACTTTTAGAATAGAAAATAATCTTATCGGAAGGGTAGTTTAAAATACTAAACAATACATGTGCAGAAGCAAGCGTAGCGTGCCCGCATAATTTTACTTCTGTTCCTGGTGTAAACCAACGAATATTAAATCCATCTGCTTCGGGAACAAAAAATACGGTTTCGGATAAATTATTCTCAGCCGCTAATTCTTGCATTAATTCATCGGGCAACCAGGTTTCCAAAGGACAAACAGCGGCAGGATTACCTCCAAACAGTTTGTCTGTAAATGCATCTATTATGTAAATAGGATATTCCATCTGTTCCATGCTTTTAATTCTAACAAAGAAACTTAAATAGCACAAGAATTGAACAGTACGGTTAAAATTATCTTAGATTAAACTTGAAACACCCCTGTTTTAAATGCTTCCATATCTGGATTGTGATTGGCTGCGTTAATGGCTTCAGAAATCAATGTTCTTGTTTCTGTTGGCTCTATAATGGCATCTACCCAAAGCCTAGCTGCCGCATAAAAAGGAGATGTTTGTTTTTCGTACTTATTTTTAATGTTATCCAATAGCTTTTTTTCTTCTTCAGGACTAATCACTTGTCCCTTGGCCTTTAGCGTGCTTACTTGAATTTGTAAAAGGGTATTAGCTGCTTGGTCTCCACCCATTACGGCAATTCTGGCCGATGGCCAAGCATATATCAACCTGGGATCATAGGCTTTTCCACACATGGCATAATTACCTGCACCAAAACTATTGCCAATGATGATGGTGATTTTGGGTACCACTGAATTAGCAACTGCATTAACCAATTTTGCTCCGTCTTTGATAATACCACTATGTTCACTTCTGCTACCTACCATAAATCCAGTTACGTCTTGTAAGAATACCAAAGGAATCTTTTTTTGATTGCAATTCATGATAAATCGCGCAGCTTTATCGGCGCTATCATTATAGATCACACCACCAATTTGCATTTCACCTTTTTTGTTTTTACTTACCAAACGTTGATTGGCCACAATACCTACAGACCAACCATCAATTCTAGCATAACCGCATAAAATGGATTTGCCATAATCTTGTTTAAACTGTTCAAATTTGCTTTCATCTACCAAACGTTCTATGATTTCTAACATGTCATAAGGCTTGGCATTACCCACGGGCATTTGACCCAAAATTTCTTCAGTAGCTTTTTGAGGTAAGACAGGAGTTTTTCTATTAAAACCCGCTTTGGGTTTGTCTCCTAGACTACCCATCAATAATTTGATATGATCTAAACAGGCTTCTTCTGTAGGAAATTTATAGTCTGCAATACCGCTGATTTCTGTATGAGTGATGGCGCCACCAAGGGTTTCATTGTCAATATTTTCACCAATGGCTGCTTTAACCAAATAAGAGCCAGCCAAAAAAATACTGCCATTACCTTCTACCATCAATGTTTCATCGCTCATGATGGGCAAATAGGCACCACCTGCTACACAGGCTCCCATCACAGCAGCAATTTGGGTAATGCCCATGGCACTCATTCTGGCATTGTTTCTAAAAATTCTTCCAAAATGTTCTTTGTCTGGAAATATTTCATCCTGCATGGGTAAGTAAACCCCCGCACTATCCACCAAGTAGATAATGGGTAATCTATTCTCCATGGCAATTTCTTGCATGCGTAGATTTTTCTTACCAGTAATGGGAAACCAAGCACCCGCTTTTACGGTTTGATCATTGGCTACAATCACAGCTTGTTGCCCACTGATATAACCAATACCTGCAACCGTACCACCTGCTGGGCATCCGCCTTCTGCTTCATACATGTCAAAGCCTGCAAATGCGCCAATTTCTACAAAGGGTTTTTCTTTATCACAGAGATAGTTGATCCTTTCTCTGGCATTGAGTTTATTGCGCTCCTTTTGTTTGGCCATAGATTTGGCACCACCACCCAAATGAATCTGTTGTATATGTTGGTTGGTTTTGCTAATCAATAGTTTCATCCAATCTTCATTGCTATTATAAGTGGTATCCATATGCGAACATTTGTTAGTATAGCAAATATAGGGTCAAGTACTGGCTTATATGTCAAAGCCCCCCTTGATTTTAACTTGAACTTAATAGCTGCAATAATTGAACTATATTTATACTATGTCGTACGATTATATTATAGTGGGGGCAGGTTCTGCAGGTGCTGTTTTGGCCAATAGATTAAGTGAGCAAAAGACTAACAAAGTGCTACTCATAGAAGCCGGAAAGCCAGATAAGAAATTAGAAATTCATATTCCCGGCGCATATACCAAGTTAAATCATAGTGATGTTGATTGGGCTTTCTGGACTGAACCACAAGACCATGTTTTAGGCAGAAAAATCTTTATTCCAAGAGGCAAAACCTTAGGAGGCAGCAGCTCAACCAATGCCATGGCTTATGTTAGGGGCAATAAGGCAGATTTTGACCAGTGGGCATCTTTGGGCAATCCTGGTTGGGATTATGCATCCGTGTTACCGCTTTTCAAAAAGTCAGAATCCAATGAACAATTGGGAGAACCCTATCATGGTCAAGATGGATTATTGAATGTCACTTTTTCCAAACAACCTTCAGAATTGGCGGCTGTTTTTATTGATGCCTGCAAAGAAAATGGGATCCCAGAAAATCCTGATTATAATGGGGAGGATCAAATAGGAGCTAGCCTTTTACAATTCACCATTAAAAACAACCAACGACATAGTACGGCAAAGGCTTTTTTAAAACCTGTGATGAATAGACCCAATCTTACTGTAAGAACGGGAACATTGGTTAAAAGAGTGATCATAGAAGATGGGGCTGCTGTTGGGGTAGAAGTATTAACCCATGATAGCAATTCAGAGAGAATCAATTGTAACAAAGAGGTGATTCTCTGTACGGGTGCTTTGCAATCGCCCCAGCTACTCATGCTATCTGGCATTGGAGACCAAGCTGAATTAAGAATGCATGGAATTGATGTGTTAAAACACCTTCCCGGAGTTGGGAAAAACCTACAAGACCATGTTTGGTCTGGGGTAAGTGGCTTATCCAATCTGCCAACAGGTAATAGCCTGATCAAGCCATGGAATATGTTCAAAGCTTTACTACAACACCAGTTGTTTAAAAAAGGCCCATTGGGAAATAGTCCCTTAGAAGCCAATGCATTTATCAAATCGGATGATGCACTAGATAGGCCTGATATACAACTTCATTTTGCACCAATAGGCATTGCAAATGATTATTCAACTGATATGTATCGTTTAGAAACCTTTGCCAAACAAGATGGGTTTGGTATTTTATCCATTTTAATTAGACCAGAGAGTAGGGGGTATATTGCATTAAATAGTGCCAATCCAAAGGAAGCTCCCATTATCCAACCCAATTTACTCAGTAGTCCCAAAGACAAGGAATTATTGCTAAAAGCTTTAAAACAAGCTATTGCCCTTGTTAATACAGATAGCTTTAAATCCATTTGCCCGGAGGGAGTTGCTTTTCCAGCCCTTCCAGCTTCTGATGAACAGCTGATGGAACATATCTTGAAAAGTTTGGAAACCCTCTATCATCCCGTAGGAACCTGCAAAATGGGTCAAGACGCTATGGCGGTGGTTAATCCCAGTCTTCAAGTAATAGGAATTAGAAAATTACGGGTGGCCGATGCTTCAATCATGCCTACCATTGTATCTGGAAATACCAATGCCGCTGTTATCATGATTGGTGAAAAAGCGGCAGAATTGGTCCTAGGCTAAAATAATGGGCATTTATTGTGTTTGAAATACACATTGTTTTAATTAGCTTTACAGTACAAAAACGAGGACCTTGGATACGGAAAAAAAGAGGATTGCAAAATCGCCTGTAAAGCCAGCGGTTAAAAAAGCTACACCCAAGAAAGTGGTAGCCAAAGCACCAACAAAAAAATCAGCCCAAACAAATATAGTATTGGACAAGTCAAGTGATATTCGTCTGTCAACCATTCGATTTCAATTAAGATACCATACAGTTTATGGGCAATCTATTTTGATCACAGGAAATCATCCTTCCTTAGGTAATGGAGACTTGCAAAAAGCAATTCCTTTAGAATACCAAAATGATGATTTATGGGCTATCAATATTGACTTTGGTGCCAATGGATTAGAACATGATTTACAATACCAGTACATTCTACAAAATGCAGATGGTACCAATAGCATAGACGCAGGAAATGATAAAAGAATAGTTCCTGGGCATTGGAAATGTGCACATTTAATTAGTATTGATTCCTGGAATTTTGGAGGTTATTTTGAAAATGCATTTTATACAGAACCCTTTGCCAATGTGCTTTTAAAGGCCAATAGGACTCCTGTTACAGTTGCTATTCCCAAAAAGACTACCCATGTATTTAGGGTAAAAACCCCGTTGCTTCCCAAAGGTCAGACGGTTTGTTTATTAGGAAGTTGCAAGGGACTAAATAAATGGGAAACAGACAAGCCCATTTTGCTAGCTAGGCAAGATGACGATGCCTATTATAGTGTTTCATTAGACCTTTCAAAAGAACTCTTTCCCATGGCTTATAAGTATGGGATTTATGATACGCAGACCAAGCAATTTCTACAGTTTGAACAAGGCAATAACAGGGTTTTATATGACATCAATTTGCCTGAAGAACAAACTTTAATACATGATGGGTTCATGGTGCTTCCCAATTTAAATTGGAAGGGAGCAGGTGTAGCCATTCCCGTATTTAGTTTAAGAACTGAAAAAAGTTTGGGTGTTGGAGAATTTACAGATCTTAAAGTATTGGTTGATTGGGCCAAGCAAGTTGGATTGAAAATGATTCAAATCTTGCCTGTAAATGATACCACCGCCACCCATACTTGGACAGATTCTTATCCTTATGCAGCTATTTCCGCATTTGCATTACATCCTATGTTTTTAAACTTGGATTTATTGGCTGATAAGAAAACCCAAGTTTCTTTAGATAGAATCAAAAGAGAACACGCCGGTTTGAATGAGTTAGATGAAGTAGATTATGAAACGGTGAATCAAATTAAGCTTGAGTTCTTGCGAGAGGTTTTTGTGACACAAAAAAACAGCTTTCAAAAGAATGCAGATTTTGCCCATTATTTTGAATTGAATAAGCATTGGTTAGAGCCCTATAGTGTATTTTGTTACTTACGCGATAATTATGGCACAGCCGATTTTAATCAGTGGCCATCTTACCAGCATTATCAAGCTGATGAAATTGCTGAATTAATCCAAGAAGGGTCAGATGCCTATGATGGCATTTGTTTGCATTATTTTATACAATACCAACTTCATTTACAACTTAAATCAGCTACTGAATATGCCCACCAAAATGGTATTATCGTAAAAGGTGATATTCCCATTGGTATTTATCGCTATGGCGCAGACGCATGGCAACATCCTGATTTATACCATATGGGTATGCAGGCAGGTGCTCCTCCAGATGGTTTTGCTATAAAGGGTCAGAATTGGGGTTTTCCAACTTATAATTGGCATAAAATGTTGGAGAATGGCTTTGCTTGGTGGAAACAAAGATTTGAACAAATGCATTACTATTTTGATGCATTTAGAATTGACCATATTCTAGGATTTTTTAGAATTTGGAGCATTCCTATGGATGCCGTAGAAGGCATAATGGGTTATTTTGTACCTGCTATTTCTATTCATATAAACGAATTCAATAGCAAACATATTTGGTTTGACTTTTATAGATATACTAGCCCTTATATCAATGAAAATATTTTGTGGGAGATCTTTGGCTATGATAATGAATCGGTAAAACAAGACTTCCTTGAAAAGGACGGATTTGGAGGATACAAACTACAAGCTGTTTTTAATACCCAACGCAAAGTAGAAGCCCATTTTAGTTCATTACCACAGGATGATTTTCATCAAAAACTAAAACAAGGATTGTATGATTTAATTAGCAATGTACTTTTATTTGAGGTGCAGGGTTCACAAGGTCAACAATTCCATTTTAGATTTGGAATGGAGTCAACCAGTTCATTCCGAAACTTGGATAGTCATACACAAGCTGAATTAAAAAGTTTGTACTTAGATTATTTCTTTAAAAGACAGGACGATTTTTGGAAGCAAGAAGCTATGCAAAAATTGCCGGCATTAAAGAGGGTCACCAATATGTTGGTTTGTGGTGAAGATTTGGGTATGGTGCCATCCTGTGTTCCTGATGTAATGCAGCAATTGGGTTTATTGAGTTTAGAGATTCAACGGATGCCCAAAGATTCTCAAAAGCAATTTTTTCATCCCAATGATGCGCCATATCTAAGTGTGGTTACACCATCTACCCATGATATGAGTACCATTAGAGGCTGGTGGGAAGAAGATAGAACGGCTACCCAACAGTTTTATAATGCCGAATTAGGTCAATGGGGTGAAGCGCCTTTTTTCTGTGAAGCATGGATTAACAAAGCCATTGTTTTACAGCACTTGTATTCTCCCGCTATGTGGAGTGTATTTCAATTGCAAGATCTTCTTGGAATGGACGTTACACTGCGTAGAGAGAATCCCAATGACGAACGTATTAATATACCAGCTAATCCTCAACATTACTGGAGGTATCGAATGCAAATGACTTTGGAACAACTCATGGAAGCAACTAACTTTAATGAAAGTTTTGCCCAGTCTATACAAGCAAGCGGCAGATAGTTAACCGTTGAATGTTTTAAACATCTTGGCATGATATTGCAATATTGGCAAAAGGAACTTCCATTTAAATACCCGTTTACTATTTCAAATGGCAGAACCAAAACCCATCAACCTTCTTTGGTGGTGGCACTTTCCATAGGAAATTTTATTGGCTTTGGAGAAGCACCTGCTATAGGTTATTACAATATTACCGTAGAGCAGATGGTGGCCGATTTGGAATCTAAAAAACAAATGGTTGAAAAATTTGCACTAACAGATCCAGAAAGGTATTGGCATTATTTGCACCATCTCTTACCAGAGAATCCATTCTTGGTTTGTGCATTAGACATGGCGGCTTGGGATTTGTTTGGACAAATGAAGGGAAAGAAGCTCTATCAGTTGTGGAATACAGCTTGGGAAAACACACCTGTAACTGATTATACCATTGGGATAGATAGTATTGATACAATGCTGTCTAAAATGAAAGAGCAGCCATGGCCTATATATAAGGTCAAATTGGGTACAGATCAAGATATTCCTATTATCAAAGCACTTAGGTCTGCAACAGATGCTGTTTTAAGAATAGACGCCAATGCGGGTTGGACTTTGGAAGAAGCCCAAGAAAAGATTCCTCAATTAGCTGAACTTGGGGTTGAAATGATTGAACAACCACTTGCTAAAGACAATTGGGAGGGGATGAAACAGTTATTTCAGGAATCTCCATTGCCTTTATTTGCAGATGAATCCTGTGTGTTTGAACAAGACGTTTTGCGTTGTGCCAATCATTTTCATGGCATCAATATAAAATTGACCAAATGTAGTGGTCTTACACCCGCTAGAAGAATGATTCAAAAAGGCAGGGAATTGGGAATGAAAATTATGATGGGTAGTATGAACGAATCTAGTATTGGCGCTGCCGCAGTGGCCAATTTTCTGCCACAACTAGACTATGTAGACATGGATGGTCCATTATTATTAAGCCAAGATATGGCAACTGGTATTCGTTTTGAAAATGGTGCCGTAACAATAGAGGGATCAGCTGGACTGGGTATTCGAGTCCAATTCTAAAACAAATTAAAAAGCCGGAGAAATCTCCGGCTTTTTTGTTTCATTGGGGTACCGGGGTTACGGGCCGGTTTATTTTATGATAAACAATAGTGTCAGTATTTGGAAATCTGATTCACCATTGGATTCATCTCGTAAGCATACTCCAAATCTTGGAGTCTTTTTTGTTCGTCCTTTCTCTGATAATATAGTTTGGTTAAACCATACACGGAGAATAGGATTTGTACTCCTACAAATAATTGAAATAGGATGATTGCCATGTCATTCATGGTTCTCCATCTTTCAAAATTTGGACTCATGATGGGGTAGTACCTCCATTCACGGTTAATAGGGGGGGTGTATGTGTAAATCATCAAAATGCCAAGCATTAAAAAAACAGAGCTCAGGATATGCATCCATGAGATGATAATACTTCTGGTTTCATTTTCTCTGAAATGTTTGTGGAGCATGTAGGGTACTCCAATCAGGACGATGAAAACGATGGCACTTGTCAAAAAACTCAACACGTAGTACGTGTTATCAAAGAAGAACAGGACCATTTGTACTGGAGCTGTAAAGCTAGCCAGCCAGGTATATATCATGGGGGTAAGCCACAATATATGTTCTCCACGAACATTGTCTGTGTTTAACATTGGGGGTACGTTTGGGTTACGGTTACGCTGGATTAAGGCGTTGCGCTGGATTAGGGCGCATATAAAAATAGTAATTAAACAATAGGTTGTTTCTTTTTATGGTAAAAAATGGTTAAAAACTGCTAAAAATACCAGATAGTTTGTAGGGAAATACAACAAATTCGGAGGGTTTTTCGTTGCGATTTTCATTTTTGAGGGAGTTGAGACTATTTTTTTAGAGCACATTCTTAGAAAAGGATAGTTTTACACTCATTTTTAACTCATGACATCGGAAAGGCTAGCAAAGTTTGAATCAGTATTAACAAAAAGGCAATTCAACTTGGCGGTTGTTTTGGAAAATGTAGAAGATCCTCACAATATATCTGCAGTGATGCGCACCTGCGATGCTGTAGGAATTCAAGACATTTATATTATTACCACTACTATACCCAAACATCCTAGGTTTGGGCCCAAAAGCAGCAGTAGTGCGGCTAAATGGTTAACCATCCACCAATTTGATTCAGTAGAAGCATGCATGAATGTGATTCGTCCATTGTATCAAACTATACTAACCACCCATCTCTCTTCAGACGCGATTGACTTATATGATATTGATTTTGCTGCAAGTTCCGTGGCATTGGTCTTTGGTAATGAACACGATGGGGTAAGTGAAGAAATGCGTCAGGTAGCAGATGGGAATTTTATTATTCCGCAAGTTGGTATGAT
>CAIZMD010000297.1 GCA_903933995.1 uncultured Bacteroidota bacterium | reverse complement strand
GTTTCAGGCAAGGGGCCCAACACTTTGGCACAAATACTTTTCTTATTGGGGGCCGTTACACGTACAATGGTTCCTGGTATAATCTCATTGATCAACACATAAAACTTGCGATCATTCCACCCATTAATGGTTTTGAAAATAGATGCGTCTCCTGTTAGGTATTGGTAAGCCCTGTCTTTAATCCGTTGGTTATAAGTATGGGCAAAATATCCCTCGTCATTGGACCTTGGTCTATAACTAAAATCTCCCTCTGTTTGAACCAATGTAGGCGCAACCAAAGCAGGTTTTCTATCAAATACGGGGGTATTGATAGTTGCACCTGGGTTTTTATTTTTGGCTGCTGTGTTATTTGCATTGGCCGTATTGGTTGGATTGGTTGTTGCAGGATCAGTAGTTGGTGCCGCTTTTACCAATACAGGTAATTCAGCAGGAGGTTCTGGTAAAGGAATCTTAGTGGGCTTGATTTCACCCGTTAAAGTTTTAGCACCAAATTTTGCTGCATCAAATACATTGGGATTAGGTAGACTATCATAAGCAATAGATTGATAGGCCGCCGTAACATTTAAAGACTGGTTATTGCTTATAAATCCTACCACCAAAAACTTGCCATCTGGCACTACGTCTTCAGCAACCAAATTCCATCGCTTTAGCGTATCAATATTCAACTTATTATAACGTTGACTAATCCTTGAAAGATTGTCTCCAGTTTTTACTTGGTGATAGACTGGCTGGTATTTTCCAACAATATTTCTTTGGATAAAATTTTCTCTGGTAAGTGGAACGCGAATCTCCTCACCTTTTCTCAGGTGCACATCCTGATTCATGGTATTGTACTTAGCTAAAACAGAAATCGGCACAGCAAACTGTTCTGCTACTCCCACCAAGGGCTGACCACCTGGAATAAAATAGGAAACGTATAGGCTGGTACCTGTACCCCCCGCCACCAAGCGGGTTTGTGCTGCCAGTGCAGAACAACTCAATAAGGCAATGATCCATCCTAAAAATTTCATACGGTGCTAAGTTAGCCTATTGTAAAATTAATCTTTTAGTATACGCCATTCTGCGGGATAATAATTATTGATTCTATTGGGCAAAACTTTCACCCAACCTAGGGATAATCCACAATATTGCAGCAAATTCCAGCCATTTTGGCCTTTTAAGACCAATTCTTTGCGTTTTAAGTACAATAATGCCTGTTCCAAATCTAATTCTAACACAGGAAAACTGGGCATGAGTAAGCCACTAAGGGCTAATTCATGTGCCGGCACAAGGTCTTTCCCTTTTAAACTACCTATCTCTACCCCTGCTTTTTTGATATATAATTGACTAGCCAAAAGTCCAATTTCAGACATCCAAGCTTCAGGGATAGCCCTAATGGCACCTGATTGCTGAAAAAAAGACAAACCTTCTTGTAGCGTAAGACTTGCTTGCAATTGTTGCAATTCGTTTTTGGACAATGGGCTAATCTGATTGGGTTTTTGTTTTTTAAACCCTACTGCTTCCTGTTTTTGAAAAGCTGCTAAAAAAAAGCCCTCCCCTTTTAATTGATGAGGATAAAAACGGTATCCTTTTGCCCCAAATGCTGAGGAATTGGTTTCAATGATTCCCCATTCAGCTAAGCGTTCTAAACCAAGACTTTTCATCCCCATTTCACCCACCAACCAATCTGCTATTTGTTCATTCTCTGCTTCAGAATAGGAACAAGTGCT
>CAIZMD010000296.1 GCA_903933995.1 uncultured Bacteroidota bacterium | reverse complement strand
TTGATTTTTTCTGCAGCATCGGTAAGTACATGCTCCATATTTCTATCTTTCAACAAGGCAACTGCTGCGCGGAAGGCAATAAAATCGCCTAGCTTACTCATGTCAATTCCATAGCAATCAGGGTAGCGGATCTGTGGAGCAGAACTTACTACTAAGATTTTCTTTGGAGACAATCGCGTTAGCATTCTGATAATACTTTCTTTGAGTGTAGTACCTCTTACAATACTATCATCAATCACCACCAATGAGTCCTGGTCTTTGCGCACGGTACCATAAGTAATATCGTACACGTGTTGCACCATCTCATTTCTGTTGGCGTCTTCCGTAATAAAAGTTCTAAGCTTAACGTCTTTGATGGCAATTTTTTCCTGACGGATTTTTCTGTTGACCATCTCTTCTAACGTCTCTGGTGTAAAGTCTTTACCCCAGCTCAAGATGCGTTCAACCTTAATCTTGTTCAGGTATTCTTCCATGCCCTTTACCAAACCATAGAAGGCAACTTCTGCGGTATTGGGGATATAAGAGAAAATAGTATTCTTTAAATCGTGGTCAATTCTTTTCAAAACGGTCTCACTCAAGTGATGACCCAGTGCTATGCGTTCGCGATAGATTTTTTCATCGCTACCGCGGCTAAAATAAATGCGCTCAAAGCTACAAGCCCTGCGCTCTTTGGGTTCTAGAATTTGTTCAATTCGGTAATTGCCCTTGTCATCTACCAGCAATGCAGAACCCGGCATGAGTTCCATTACTTCATTTTCACCCACATTAAAAGTGGTTCTAATAGCGGCTCTTTCAGAAGCTGCAACAATCACTTCATCATTGATATAGTAATAAGCTGGTCTAATTCCGTGTGCATCACGCATCACAAAACTGTGTCCGTTGCCAATGAGTCCACCAATGGTATAACCTCCGTCAAACAGTGGGGTTGCTTTGCGCAATACTTTTTCTATATCGGCATTGTTAGGACAAAGCTCGTCTTCCTTGGTTAAGAAATGGTGTAGCACTTCTAACATGGCTGCAAGGTCACTCTGCTTTTGAAAATCGCCCGGGCTCATATTGATCAGGTCAAAAAGCTCATCTGTATTGACTAGGTTAAAATTCCCAGCCAATGCCATGTTTTTGCCTGGCATTAAATCACGCTTGATAAAAGGATGGCAGAACTCAACATTGTTCTTGCCCTGAGTACCATAACGCAAATGCCCCAAGATCAGCTCTCCCAAGAAAGGTAAGTGGCCTTTCATTAAACCAGGGTGTTGCTTGATATCGGGTTGGTATTTTTCTAGCTCGGCCACTTCTTGTCCAATCCTGAAAAACAGGTCGGCAATGGGTTGGGGAGCATTGCTGCGCATGCGATGTAAATAGGGATTTCCAGGTTCTGTGTCTAGTTTCACGGAAGCCAGACCGGCTCCGTCCTGACCCCGGTTATGCTGCTTCTCCATCAACAGATAGAGCTTGCTGAGCCCGTAAGTAACCGTACCGTGCTGTTGCAGGTAGTAGGAAAATGGTTTTCTTAGGCGGATGTAGGCAAGCCCACATTCATGTTTGATTTCGTCGCTCATGATAGTTATTAAAAGAAAGTGGCGAAGTTACAACTCCGCCACATTCTTTGTTTGTTAATTATGAACAGTTTCCGGTTTTAGTATCTGCGCCAACCAGAGGAACTCATTGATAAAGAGATCCACGGGTTTTTGGAAGTTTTCATCCAGCAAAACACCCTCAGCACTGAACTTCTTATCCACAAATGGGGTGATTAGCATATAGGGCGATGCAATACCAAATAGGGCAGGCACCAATAAAAGCATTTGCTGACTAGACCTCATGCCACCCATTCCACCTGTTGATGCAGGGGCAATGCCAAAGGCTTTGTGCGCTTGTTTGGGAAAATGGTCAAGCAAATTTTGCAAAGCGGGTGAATAGGAGCCATTGTATTCTGGCGTTACCAAGATAAAAGCATCGGCAGCAAACATTTGCTCGGCCAAGGGTTTATAAATATCTGGGGTTTTTTCTACGCTGCTAAATACGTCTTGTAATAAAGGCAGATTCCATTCCCTTACGTCAATGATATTGATGGTATGGGCAGTTTTTGCTTCTAATTGTGCTTTCAGAAAGAGGGCCAGACGAAAAGTAACACTTTCCCTTCTGGGGCTTCCTGCTATAATAGCTATGTTCATACGATTGCTTGTTCTTTGCAAAAATACTTGAATATTATTCCCGTAACGCTTTTGTTTAGGCTTGTTTGATCATTTGAACGTTCAAAGCCAATTTCACGTCATCACTTACCATCACGTTACCCGCTTCTGTTACCGCACCCCAGGTAAGACCAAATTCTTTACGGCTGATTTTACCATTGATTTCAAAACCAGATTTTACTTGACCATAAGGATCAGTGGCAGTTCCACCATATTCCACGTCAAATTCCACTTGTTTGGTTATGTCACGGATGGTTAAATCACCTACCAATTTGTAATCAGAACCACTAACCAATTTCAGGGTACCATTGTTCAAAGAAAGGGTAGGGAATTTTTCAGCAGAGAAAAAGTCATCACTTTTTAGGTGACCATCACGCTGTTCATTATTGGTGCTGATGCTGTTTACATCTGCTTCAAAACTAATTTTTGCGTCAGTAAAGTCAGCAGCTTCTGACTCCATGTTGGCGTCAAATTTGGTAAAGTTGCCGGTTACATTGGTGATCATCAAGTGTTTTACTTTAAAGGTAATTTCACTGTGTGTTGCGTCAATTTTAAAAGTTGCCATGATTGTTTTTTTTAGTTTGATTGTTTGTTATTTGATTGTTTATGATTCTATAAGAACTCCCATCTTCCCTAACTGATAGTCGCGGAAAGATTCCATGATCTCCGTTTGATTGTTCATCACAAAGGGACCATGTGATGCAACAGGTTCATTGAGCGGCTCACCAGTACCAATAAAAAATCGAGCTTCGCTCAACGCTTCAAATGCAAAGCCAGTTCCATTTAATTCAAAATTGGCTAGGTACATTGGCTCCAACACCTGATCACCATTGATTTTCAGCTGACCTTCCATTAAATAGATAAAGGCATTATGACTCTCTGGAATGGGAAAAAATTCCTTAGCTCCGGTTTGCATGGTAGCCGTGAAAGTATTTACATCGCTCAGCGTATGAATGGGTCCTTTGATACCTTGAAAATTTCCAGCAATAATATTGACCTTGGTTTTTCCATCTGTCGATTCCCAAACTGGCGTGTCTTCTGCAGTCAAGGGCTGATAAGCTGGTTGGTCCATTTTATGTTTAGCAGGAGTATTCACCCATAGTTGGATCAACTCTTGTACACCGCCAATTTCATGAATATCAATAGGAGGTCTTTCACTATGAATAATACCCATGCCCGCATTCATCCATTGTGTTCCGCCTGCATAAATTACATTGTCATTACCCCTGCTATCTCTATGGTGTACACCACCTTTAAAAATAAAACTCACCGGAGAAAATCCTCTGTGCGGATGCGGACCAACCCCAGCTTTTGTTATAGGAATATGCTTAGGCACTTTTACTTCAGCGTGGTGCAAGAGTAAAAATGGATCTATCATTTCTATGGCTGCTGTAGGTAGTGGTTGCCTAATAGGAAACCCTCCCATGTCCATGGATGCTTCGTAGGAAATATGTTTGATTGTTCTGTTCATGATATAATTTTTTTCACCCCGCCCCCACCCCGCCCTTCGGGCACCCCTCCCGCAAGCGGTAGGGGAGTTTATAGGCAGCCCTCCCGCAAGCGGTAGGGGAGTTTTTTTAGGCTAGGGACATTGGAATTTCTATTAATACTATTTGTGCGTTTGTGCTGGCTTTGATGTCTATGGTTTCTATTTCTGAAATACCAAGACCGTCTCGGGTACCAATGGTTTGACCATTGATTTCAAGACTTCCTTCTAGTACAAAAATGTAAACACCGTTGCCTGATTTTTTTAATTGATAG
>CAIZMD010000295.1 GCA_903933995.1 uncultured Bacteroidota bacterium | reverse complement strand
CTTGATAAATATGCCAAGTACTGGTATAGTCTTTTGCCAAAAGCGATACTGGCCAGTCTCCACCACAAAAACATCTATCTACACCAAAATGCTGAATGATGAATTCCAAATAGGGTTTGATAGTATCTTTTGTAAAATCTACAGCGCCACAAGTAGTTCCTAGTCCTGAAATTTTTGCATAAAAATGGGGGTTAATTGCTGCACTAGACATAAGTGCACCCCATGTACCAAATTTTTCTCCTTGTTGAATAGGTGGTTGATTCAAATGATCAAATACCATTTTCAAATGAGGAATTTTTTCGGCTACTATCAAAGCCGTTTCAATATGTGCGTTAGTAATTCCTACTAATTCATAAGGCAAACCTTGATTGGCCAAATTGGTTAAGCTCTCCACCACCGTTGATTGTAATAGCCAAGCCGTATCTGGTTCATCATGAATCAAATGTCTTACCCCTTTAAAATAAGGATGCTGTTGATATTGAACCAAAGCTTGACCAGAAGCAATTGGATCCATTAAAGGCAACCAACCCACAACACCCTCTATCCAATCTTCTTGTTGAGCCACTTGTAACATAGCAACCGTGTCTTCCGCATTATTTGAAGCTTGCACCAAAATGCCTTTTGTAACACCAGCATTACTCAATTGAGGTGATAATTCACTGATTTGATAGGTACGATTTAAAATAGACTGATTACCCTTTAACCAAGGATAATCAACTTTTTCTAAATCCCATATATGAACATGTGTATCTATCAATTCAATTGGCATGGCAATGGCTTAAAAACTGGCTATAGGTTGTAATTCCTTGGTATCAATAATATTGAATTGCTGCTCAATTTCAGCATTATGTTCTCCCAACAAAGGTGCTCCTTTTTCAGAAACCAAGATTTCTCCGTCTACCCTAATGGGACAACGGGTAGTGGTTACTGCAACTCCTTTGGATGTTTTCACAACTAATTCCATATTCAATTCTTGATAGCCTGTTTCTTGCATCAGCAATTGATAATCCAATACTTTGGCACACCAAATATCTGCAGGTTCTAAAATATCTAACCATTCCTTAGTTGTTTTGCTGACCAAATGATTGGCTAAAATTTGTTTGATCTCATCCCTTCTACTAAACCACTGTGCACTGTCTTCAAAAATCAACAATTCAGGACAAGTTAATAAGATTCCTAGTATTAAAATATCACCCATGGCCAATGCTAAATGACCGTCTTTGGTAGCATAAATGCCATAGGGGGCTGCTATATAAGCATGCCCACCATTAACAGCACTCCGCACGGGTAGAGCACCCCCATCATTATAAAAGCAGGTAATTACTTCAAATTGAAAATCTAAAATACTTTCTAACATACTTACTTGCACCAACCCACCTTCTCCTGAAATGGTTCGTCTGTATAAACAAGCCAGTATACCTTGTGCAATATGAGTGCCCGCTAAAATATCTACCACGGCTACACCCATGGGTGTGGGGTTTTCAGACTGACTATTGCTTAACCAAGTTAAACCAGATGCGGCTTGCAACAACAAGTCTTGACCAGGCAAGTCTTTCCAGGGACCTTCTGATCCAAATCCAGTAATTTCAGCATATACAATTTGCGGGTTCAAAGCTTTAACAGTTTCATAGTCCAAACCCAATCTTTCCATAACACCTGGCCTGAAAT
>CAIZMD010000294.1 GCA_903933995.1 uncultured Bacteroidota bacterium | reverse complement strand
ATTAGATACTACCCAACCAGCAGAACCAGAGAAGAAGTTGGCGTATTTATTATCTGTACCAAATGCATAAGAACCATCTCTTCTAGCAGTAAAAGAAGCTAGGTACTTGTCTTTGAAGTCATAGTTAACCCTAGCAAAATAAGAAAGGTTTCTTCTAAAGTATTGATAGTAATAACCGGTAACGGCGTTACTATTGGTAGCGTTGTTGTTACCAGTAGCAGCAGTAAAGTCTGCAAATTCCCAAGAGTTAAAAGGAACGTCTTGTCTGGTAGCACCTGCAGCGTTACCAGATACTTTGGCAACAGACATACCACCCACGGTTTCAAAATGATGGTCTTCCATTACTTTGAAATTGTAGTTGGCAAAAGTTTCCCAGGTATAATTAAAGTTGCTGGTCTTCTCGTGCGCTACGCTGTTGAACCTACCAGAAACGGTAGAGCCATCAGCGTTCATGCTATTCTCCACATTCAACGGACCATAGAATACAAGCGGTGTAAAGTTCTTGGCATTGCCGTCATATTTGGTATAACCAAAACGAGTAGACAATTTTAAGTTCTTTAATACATCATATTGTAATTCAAATTTACCATAGAGCTTGGTACCTGCATTTTTGTTGTAGGTATTTTCCAATTTGGTCAATGGGTTAAAAATCTCAGACAATAAGAGATTACTAAATCCATATTGACCCACGGTATTAGGAACGGTGTTGTTCACAGAAACGGTAGGATCAAAATTGATGGCACTACCAATTACTGAGTTAAAAGAGTTTTCTTGAATTCCCTTGCTGTTTAAAGTAACAGCTGTGGTGTTCACCAAGAATTTCAATTTAGGACTCAGGTCAAAATTCAGGTTAGCGGTAAAGTTGCCGCGGCTAAAATTGCTTTTATCATTGCCACCCACAATACCACCTTGGTCTAGGTAACCACCACTTAAGAAATAGGTCATTTTATCACTACCACCTCTGGCAGAAATAGAATGGGTTTGAAAACTAGCAGGTTTGAACACTTCGTTCTGCCAGTTGGTACCCACACCCAATTTGCTTAGGTCTGTGAACACAACCGGACCACCAGCAACCGTGCTACCCTCATTGATCATGGCAGCATATTCGCTAGCGTTTAATACGCCAATGGTGTTGATCACGTTCTGAACGCCAAAATTGGTGTTGAGGTTAATATCTGTTTTCTGGTTTTTTCTACCATTCTTGGTAGTCACCACAATGACACCGTTACCACCTTTTACCCCATAAATGGCGGTAGTAGCAGCGTCTTTTAGTACGTTAATAGTCTCAATATCGGCAGCGTTGATGCTGTTAAAGTCTGTAAGGGTTTGAGGAACCCCGTCAATAATTACCACAGGATCCGTACCAGAGAAAGAAGGAATACCCCTGATTAATACGGTGGGTTTAGAACCGGGAGAACCACTTTGAATCACGCTTACACCAGAAGCACGTCCTTGCAAGGCTTCTTCTGTTCTAACGGGTTTTAGTTTTTCCAGGTCTTCGGCCTTCACTGTAGAAATGGCACCAGAAACTTTGGTAATTTTTTGGGTACCATAACCAATGACTACTACATCATTTAAGGTATTAGCGCTGCTCTGCTCAAGAGCGATGCTCAGGTTGGCAGATCCGTCTACGGTTAGTTTAGCGGTTTCAAAACCGGTATAACTAATTAAAAGCACCGCGCCTTTGGCGGCGTTAATAGTGAACTTACCCTGGGCGTCGGTGGCAGTAGCCGTTTTGCCGCCCTGGACAGTAACGGAAGCACCAACCATGGCCTCCCCTGTTGTTTTATTGGTAACCTTACCGGAAACAGCCGTTGGCTGTGCCAGTGCCTGCTGTAGTAACCCGCCCATGACTACCATGAGGCAGAGCAGTAGCAATTTTAATCTCATAATGCAATCGTTTTAGTAAATGAAAAACTTGAGTATTTCAGATAGTAAAACTATTTTGTTACACAGCAATTACAGCATTAGCTACTACATCTTAGCTACATCACAGATTGTAAATGACTGATTTTAAGCAAAATGGGCTACTACAAAACTACATCAGCTTTTTTTTGTTATATTCAATATCAGAAAACCAGCCTTGTTTCAAAAACTACTCATACTACTATTACTCCCCTTGGGACTGAGTGCTCAGAATAGTATTGGTCTACCCGAGATCATCAACTATTCCAAAAAGCAATACGGGGCCGGGGTACAAAACTGGGACCTACAACAAGACAGCCGGGGTAATATCTATACAGCCAATAATGAAGGCTTACTCAGTTTTGACGGACATAATTGGCAATTGTATCCCCTACCCAATAGAACCATTGTGCGCTCCGTACAAATTGGAGAAGACGGCAGAATCTATGTGGGAGGTCAGGATGAGCTGGGCTATTTTGCCCCCAATCAGCAGGGAAAACTGGTATTTACCAGCTTGGTAGACCAAATTCCCAAGTCAGAAAGGGTGTTTGGAGACGTTTGGGACATAGTCTATTACCAAAAAGCGGTCTATTTTAGAAGTTCCTACCAGATTTTTCAGTTTCAAGCCAATCAGGTGCGGGTCTTAAAGGCTCCAGGAGAATTTGCCTATATGGGGGTCTGCAATGACCAGCTATTGGTGCAGGATTTTAAAGCCGGTCTGCTCTATTTAGACGGTAAAAATAGTTTTCAACCCTATTTCAAGGGCATCGCCAACCCGCTTCCCAAGGACGATGTGGTAACGGGCATCCTATCTGTAGACGGTAGTACGGCCATCATCACTACCTTGAAAAATGGTCTCTATCGCCTCAGGCAAAACCAGCTGGAAAAAATTAATACGGCCAATAACGCCGTTTTTGCCAATGACCGTATTTATGCTAGCACGGTGATTAATCAGGAATGGATGGCGCTGGCTACTACCAATGGGGGTGTCTATATTATAGATGTGAATGGCAATATTGTGCAGCAATTTTCCAGAACAGAGGGCCTGCAGAACAATAATATCCTGAGCATTTTCTTGGATAAAGACAAGAATCTCTGGCTGGGACTAAATAACGGGATAGATTTTATAGCCTATAATAGTGCCATTAAAAAGATATCGCCACAGCTAAATGAAGAATCTGGCTATGCAGCTTGGATGTTTCAGAACCAATTGTACCTAGGAACTTCCAATGGATTGTTTACGGTTCCACTTCAAGCCACCAAGGACCTGAGTTTTAGTCAGGGCAATTTTTCACTGGTGGCCAATACCCGTGGGCAGAGCTGGAACTTGCAGGAATATAAGGGCAAATTGCTATTAGGTCATCACGAGGGGGCTTTTGAAGTCCAGGGTCAAAACGCCAAGCCCATTTCTACCTATACGGGTTTTTGGAATTTTATACCCTATGGCGGCGGCATGGTGGCGGGTAATTACAAGGGGCTCATGCTCATAGACAGCGGAAAACAAACCCCCATCAACGGGTTTTTAGAATCCAGCCGTTTTGTGGCAGTAGACGGGATGAACCAGATTTGGGTATCGCACCCTTATCATGGGGTCTTTAAAATTAATGAGCAGTTCTTGGCCAATGGCTATGGCATGACAAGGGGTCTGCCCTCTAATTTGAATAACCACGTTTATAAGATTAGAAACAAAATTGTGGTAGCTACGGAGAAGGGAGTTTATGAATACCAGAAATCAAGTGACCGTTTTATAGCCGATAGTTTTTATGCATCGCTTTTAGGCAACCAAAGTATCCGATACCTGCAAGAAGACCAGGATGGCAATATCTGGTTTATCCATGACAAGCAAATTTCTGTGATAGACTTTAGTGGATCGGCCCCGCAGGTGATAGAGATTCCCGAACTCAAGAACAAAATGCTTAGCGGATTTGAGATGATCTATCCCATTGACCAGAACAATATTATCATGGGTGGGGAGCAGGGGTTCTATCATATTAATTATCTCAAGTACAAACAACATAGTTCTAAACTGCAGGTGCAGATTAGGTCATTGCGTATTGGCAACAATTTAGACAGTACCATTTTTGGGGGTTATTTTAATACCGTTAACCAAGCATCAGAACAGTTAGAAGAGCAGATCCCCAATATTGCTTATGGCTATAATTCTATACATGTAGATTTTGCCGCTGCACAACACGGCTATATGGCTTTTTTGGAATACAGTTTTAGACTCAAGGGTTTTGAAAACAATTGGTCATCTTGGTCACATAGAACAGAAAAGGAATACACCAACCTGCCTCCGGGCAATTATACTTTTGAAGTAAGGGCCAGAAATAATTTGGGTACAGAATCTAATGTGGCCAGTTATCAGTTTCAAATTTTGGCGCCTTGGTATAGAACCCTCTGGGCACTGCTACTTTATTTTCTGCTAGGCGGCTTGGCCATATTTGGATTGTACCATTGGCAGAAGAAAAAATTCCTGCAACAGAAAAAGCATTTTCAAGAAGAGCAGCAGAAGCTGGTTTATATACACGAGCTAGAAATTAATAAAACAGAAAGCGAGTTAGTGGCATTAAGAAATGAAAGGCTGGAGGCCGATTTAAATTTCAAGAATACCGAACTAGCATCATCCGCCATGCACTTGGTCAAAAAAGGAGAGATTCTAACCAAGGTAAAAAATGAGCTGACTCAGATAGCCAAAAAAATAGACAACGAATACACTATTACGGAGTTGAAAAAAATGATCAAAACTTTAAGTGAAGACGAGCACTTAGACGAGGAATGGGAATATTTTACCAAGCATTTTGACAAAGTGCATAGTGACTATATAATACACTTAAAAGAGATTCACCCCAATATCACCAATAATGAGATCAAGCTCTGCGCCTACCTGCGCATGAACCTGAGCACCAAAGAAATGGCCCAGCTCATGAATATTTCTGTGCGAGGGGTAGAGATAAGCCGCTACCGCCTTCGCAAGAAATTGAATTTGCCAACAGAAGTAAATCTGTTTGATTATTTGATTGGCCTAGGTAAAAAATAAAAAAAATCCCCTCCTTGCGCGCAGCGTAAGGAGGGGTGGCCGCAGGCCGGGGTGGATTCGGGGTGGATTGATTTTTTATTTAGCCACCGTTTTCACAATTGGCGCACCCACATATTTAGCCAAAGT
>CAIZMD010000293.1 GCA_903933995.1 uncultured Bacteroidota bacterium | reverse complement strand
GGGATTGATTGAGCAACTCCGCAGTCAGGGTGTTCAAGTAGATCCCATAGAGTTTAACCTACTTGACCAAGTAGTACCTACCTATTATGTATTAACAACTGCAGAAGCATCTAGCAATCTGTCTAGGTTTGATGGCGTGCGTTATGGTCATAGAACCAGTATTCAAAATGTAGACCTCAACCAATTATACAAAGCATCAAGAACCGAAGGATTTGGAAAAGAAGTGCAAAGAAGGATCCTATTGGGGACATTTGTACTCAGTTCGGGTTATTTTGACGCTTATTTTACCAAGGCACAGCAGGTGAGACGCATTTTATGGAACAAGGCCAACGAGGTTTTTGCGGGTTATGACCTGTTGATTTCTCCCACGGTGCCGGCTCCTGCATTCAAATTGGGTGAAAAGTCTGAAGACCAGGTAGCCATGTTTTTGGCCGATATTTATACCGTTTTTGCCAATTTGGTGGGTATTCCGGCCATTTCTATACCCCTTTTCCAGCATTCCAATGGTATGCCCTTTGGTTTACAGCTCATGAGCAGCCATTTTCAGGAAAGCGATTTACTGCAATTCTCCGCCCAATTGATGGCAGCCAAGCCTTCACAAAGCGTTAAGTAATTAAAGTTTAAATTTGCGGTTCATTAATTGATACCTATTCATGAAATGGTATGGAATTTCTTTGCAAAACCGCATCTCCCTTTCCCGCGCTTGGCTGGTAGGGTTTGCTTGTTTGGCGGGATCCATTGGTACCCTTTCTTTTAGGTCCGACCTGAGCTTCAAAGAACAACAACAAACAGATAGCACCCAGGATAAATATGGGTTTAAGTCTTTGTTCAAGACCAATCAGTTCAATGCCAACAAGCCCTATATTGACCAATTGAATCCAAGGGCAGTGTCTTTTGTTCAGGAATATATTCGCAAACAGGGTAAGGAATTACAACGCATGAAGGGTTGGGGTAAGCCCTATTTTGACCTCTATGACAATGTGTTAACCACTTATGGGATTCCCAAAGAAATGAAATACCTGAGTGTGATTGAAAGTCATTTACAAGCGGGATTGGTTTCTTGGGCTGGTGCTGTTGGCCCTTGGCAGATTATGGACTATGAAGCCAAGCGTTTTGGTTTACGCGTGGGTGGCATAAGCGATGAACGTATGGACTTTTACAAAAGTACCCATGTGGCGGCCAAGCTGATGAAAGAATTGTATACAGAATTTGGTGATTGGCTCTTGGTAGTTGCTGCTTATAATGGTGGTGCTGGAAGGGTGCGTCAGTGTATTAGAAAAGCAAATAGTAGAGATTTTTGGGACCTACAATATTACCTGCCGGAAGAGACACGCAACCACGTAAAAAAATTCATTGGTACCCATTATGCTATGGAAGGTGGTGGTGGCTGGACTACTTTAACGGCCGAAGAAACCACACAGGTAAAAGCTTCCATGATCAAAAACAATAACCAAGTTCCCTTGAATGAAGCGGAACAAGCCAATACTTCTTTGGTAGAACTAAGTGGCAGGTATCATTCCATGGTAGTGGCCAATGGATTGGTCATGGATATTGGGCAGTTCAATAAACTGAACCCAGGATTTGACAAGGCTTTGGCCGAGGGTAGAAAATACAGCATGCGTATTCCCAAGGATAAAATAGCGGTTTTTGAAGCCAGAAAACAACAGTTATTGATGGAATCTTTTAGGTTGTTAATAGAAGGATCTGCTACTCCCAATGGTTAACCCAAGACCTGCATAATTGCCCCAGCTTTGGCCAAACATTCTTCGTATTCTTTTTCCGCGTCACTATAAAAAGTAATGCCACCACCTACTTGATAACTCAGGTATTGATTGGCTTGGTTGAAGAGAATGCTCCTGATGACTACATTAAAATCAAAATCCCCATTGGGTTCAATATAACCCACCGCTCCAGAATACAAACCTCTTCTACTTTCTTCGTACTGTTCAATCAATTGCATGACTTTAAACTTGGGTGCTCCCGTCATGCTGCCCATGGGGAAACTGGCATTTAGAATGGCACAAAGATCCATACCGGCTGCAGGTTCACCTACAATGGTAGAGACCATTTGGTGTACTTGTGGAAAGCGATAAATGCCAAATAATTCTTCCACTTTTACGCTCCCTGGTTTGCATACACGGCTTAGGTCATTACGCACTAGGTCTACCACCATCACGTTCTCGCTTTGGTCTTTCACACTATGACGCAATTGGTTTTCTAAGATCAGGTCTTGCTCAGGGTTTTCCAAATCTCTTTTCAAAGTTCCCTTGATGGGTTGAGAAACCAAACGATTGTTTTTTTGCTGCAAATACCTTTCTGGACTAGCACATAGCAGATAAGATCCATGATATTTATAAAAACAAGCAAATGGATTGGGTGATACTTGGTTGAGTTGTAAGTAAACATCTATTGGGTCAATGCTGGCTTCTTCTGCAAAAAACTCCTGACAAAAATTGAGTTCATAACAATCCCCTTTTAAAATATGATTCTGAATGCTGCGAATCTTGTCTAGGTATTGCTCCTTGCTTATCCTGGCTTGCATCTGAACCTTCTTTTTTTCTTGTTCAGCTGGCGCGATGATAGGATCAAGATCACTGATGACTTGAAAAAGTTCTTGGGTATTGGTAGTTTGAGAATGAATCTGGAGCAAATTGCCCTTTAGTTCCAGCACCGTTGCTGGTTCAAAAAAATAGAGTTCAGGAAAACCTAGCTTATTTTCATGGGTAGATACAATGCCTGTAATACTTTCTTTTAAATCGTAAGAAAGATGCCCAAAAACTCGTTGGGTTTTACCCTCTAACCATTGACTCAGTTCTTGCAAATGATTAGCCGTTGGCAAACAGGCATCCATCGCGTCTACTGCAAGAACACAATCAATATTTTGATGGGGAGAATGGTATTGGTGATTATCCAATAAAGCACAAATGTTGAACCGGTTGGCCCAGATCAACATTTGTGTTTTGAATTTTTCAGGTTCGGGGATCGTATGGTGGCTGCTGTATTTAGGCAGCATGTGCGTGATTAAAAATCATCGTCATCGTCATCATCAAATCCACTGTCCTTATCATTGAATAGGTCAAATTCTTTGAAGTCTTCATCCAATTTGAAATCATCGTCATCATCGGCTTTTTTCTTGCCTGCTGCAGGTGTTTTTTTAGCACCCTTGCTTTTAGGAATATCAAATTCGTCAAAGTCAGGATCCCAATCGTCTTCCTCTTCAGACTTTTCCCAATCGTCTTCAACGTCGTCTGATTCTTCATCATCGTCGTCTTCGTCTTTTGACTTTTTAGAACTTCCTTTAGACGCAGTTTTTTTTACCGGAGTGTCCAGTTCATCATCATCGTCTAAATCATCGTCATCATCCTCCAATTGCTTTTTGCTTTTTGGAGAAGGCTTTGCCGCATCGCTTTTAGCGGGGGTCTTTTTAGGTGAAGAGGATTTGCTATCCTTATCAGATTTCGCTGCCATATTCTAATAAGATTATTGCGTAAAATTTCATTTCAAAATTGTATTCACCAAAAATATTTCCCTTTTTTTTCTGAAATGGAAAAATTTTTACAAATGCACTATCTGATCACGTCCAGGGCCATTAGATACATGCTTCACAGGAACGCCTACATATTCGTTAATGAATTTAATGTATTCGTGCATAGTAGCAGGTAAATCAGCCGCATTTTTAATTTGTGTGGTATCTGTATTCCAACCCTTGAACTGCTCCAAGATAGGAACAATATTGGCTTTGGCCATTTGGAAAGGAACTTGTTTGCTTGGAACCCCGTTTACTTCATAAGAAGTACACATAGAAAGTTCGTCAAAAGCATCCAATACATCGGCCTTGGTCATCACCACTTGGGTAACACCATTGATCATACAAGTATAATGTAGGGCTACTAAGTCCATCCATCCACATCTGCGAGGACGGCCTGTTGTGGCGCCAAATTCACTTCCAATTCTGCGTAGTTCTTCTCCAGTTGCATCAAATAATTCGGTTGGGAATGGTCCACCACCAACACGTGTGCAATAAGCTTTGGTAACACCCATCACCTCTCCAATCTGTTTTGGTGAAATACCTAAACCGGTACAAACACCTGCAGAAATGGTATTGGATGAGGTGACAAATGGGAAGGTTCCAAAATCAATGTCTAACATAGATCCTTGAGCGCCTTCTGCCAATACTTTCTTTCCTTTAGAAATCTGGTCGTTGACAAAATATTCGCAGTTGATAACGTTCAAGGTTTTCAAGAATTCCAATGCTTCAAAGAATTCTTCTTCCCAAGCAGAAATGTCTTCTATAAAATGGAAATTATCCAATAATTTCTGGTGCTTCAAACGCAGTTTAATATACTGGGTAGTAAAGCTCTTGTCTAATAAATCGCCCACGCGCAAAGCATTTCTTCCGGTCTTGTCCATATAAGCTGGTCCAATTCCTTTCAGGGTAGAGCCAATCTTGCTTTCTCCCTTAGACATTTCAGATGCTTTGTCCAAAGCACGGTGCGTTGGAACAATAATATTGGTGCGTTCAGAGATAAAAAGGTTCTTTTTAACGTCAATGCCAAAAGCAGCAACGGCGTCACATTCTCTTTTTAGGGTAACTGGATCCAAAACCACACCGTTTCCAATAATATTCACTTTGTCTTGGTGAAAAATTCCGGAAGGAATCTGGTGCAATACTTGTTTTTTGCCGTCTACATAGAGCGTATGACCAGCATTGGGTCCGCCTTGGAACCTTGCTACTATATCATACCTAGGGGCAAAATAGTCCACAATTTTACCCTTGCCTTCATCACCCCACTGCAAACCTAAAATAACGTCAACCATATGTTTTGTTTTGAATCAGGGGCAAAAATAAGCCTTGACCATCAGTAAAAATGAAATGATGTGAATTAATTATCCTGTTTTTTCAAGGAATTCTGCAAACCCTTGCTAGGTAAGGGATTCGGTGTCAAAACGATCAACTGTTTGTATTCCCTGAAGAACGCTTAATTTGGCTACCAATTCTTCCAATTCCTCCTTGTCGTGCACAAATACTTTAATAGTGCCTTTGAAAATGCCCTCGGAGGATTCAATGGTCAGTGCGGCAATATTTACCCGCATGTCTCCACTGATTACATTGGTGATCTTGTTGATGATACCCACATCATCAATCCCAATAATTTTCAAACCAGTTAAGAATGAGATTTCCTTATTCTTGGCCCACTTAGTTTTGACAACGCGGTGGCCATAATTGGCCATTAATTGAGTGGCATTGGGGCAGTTGGTTCTATGGATAATCAAGCCCTTTCCAGTACTCACAAATCCAAATACGTCATCGCCCGGTATGGGGTTGCAACACTTAGCCAGGGTATAAACAATTCGGTCACTGCTCTCTCCAAAAATGATGAGTTCAGAATCTTTTTTATTATAGTTCTTGTGTTGTTGGTGGTCTATATGAATATCCTGTACCACAGGTTTGGGTCTAGGATGTTCCAATTTGTCTCCCAACAAATGAAAGTCTTTTAATTCACGCAGGTCAATAGACTTGGTGGCAATTCTGTATAAGAGGTCTAAAGAAGAAGGTACTTTGTAAAAATGCACCAACTCTTCAATATTATGTTGGTTATACGCCGCACCCATGCCTTCTAACTTGCGCTGCAAAGTATATTTTCCATCGTCTGCAATCTTGCGCTTTTCTTCTCTTAAAGCATCTTTGATCTTACTCTTGGCTTTTGCGGTAACCACAATCCCCAGCCAATCTTCCGATGGTTTTTGTTTACCACTGGTTATGATTTCTATCTGGTCTCCACTGCGCAATTTATGACTAATGGGCACCAATTTGTGGTGCACTTTGGCACCAATACATTTGGTACCAATAGCCGAGTGAATAGAGAAGGCAAAATCCAATGCCGTACTACCCACGGGTAACATTTTTACATCGCCTTTTGGCGTATACACATAAATCTCTTCTGCTAAAAATGAGGTCTTAAAATCTTGCAGAAAATCTACCGTGTCTGTATCAGGCGTACTTAGTACTTCTCTAATTTGTCCAAACCATTTATCAAAGCGGTCTTCATCGCCACCGCCTTCTTTGTATTTATAATGCGCGGCCAGACCTTTCTCTGCAATTTCATTCATCCTTTTGGTCCTGATCTGTACCTCTACCCATTTACCCTGTGGCCCCATCACGGTTGTGTGCAAAGCCTCGTATCCATTGCTTTTTGGGTTACTCAACCAATCGCGCAAGCGTTCTGGAGAAGGATTGTATTCGTCTGTGATTAAGGAGTAAACTTTCCAACAATCTTCCTTCTCTTTTTCTGGTGTGGAATTTAAAATCACACGAATGGCAAAGAGGTCATACACTTCTTCAAAACTCACGGATTTTTTCTTGATCTTATTCCAAATACTATGAATGCTTTTGGGTCTTCCGTAGATCTCAAAATTAAAACTACCCGCTTCTAATTTTTCTTTTAGAGGCCTAATAAATTCATTGATATAACGGCTTCTTTCTCGCTTGGTTTCAGAAAGCTTTTTGGCAATATCTCTATAAGCTTCTGGCTCCATGTACTTCATAGACAGGTCTTCCATTTCTGTCTTAATGCTGTACAATCCCATACGGTGAGCTAGTGGTGCATATACCCAAACAGTTTCTGAAGCAATCTTGAGTTGTTTCTCTCGCTTCATGCTGTCTAGGGTGCGCATATTGTGTAAGCGGTCTGCTAGCTTTATTAGGATTACCCTTGGGTCATCTGTTAGGGTCAACAAAATTTTCTTAAAGTTCTCTGCCTGTTGACTGGTATTGGTGTCAATGACATTGGAGATTTTGGTGAGTCCGTCTACAATCTTGGCAATCTCAGAACCAAACTCGTGTTCTAAATCTTCTAATGTAATATCTGTATCCTCAACGGTATCATGCAAAAGCGCGCAAATAGTACTACGTACACCAAGGCCAATTTCTTCCACGCAAATCATGGCCACTTCTAGTGGGTGTATGATATAGGGCTCTCCACTTTTTCTTCGCATGGATTTATGCGCTTCTGCCGCCATTTCAAATGCCGTACGCACCAATTCTTTGTCACCCCTTTTTAGTTTGGGTCTTAGGCTGCGCAATAGGGCACGATAATGCCGGAGAATCTCATTCTTCTCCTGTTCTGCGTTCAAATTATATTTGGGAAGTGCCGCTTCTACCCCTTGATTGTCCAATGCTTGCTCCATCACTCTACGAATATAAACAATGTTGTTACATTTGTGGTTCACATGCAAGAAAGCCCAAAGAAGAAAGTATTTGATTTTTCCCTTTTCAAACGGATTTTCCGTTTTGTAAAGCCCTATTCGGGATTTTTCTATGGGAGCATTCTCCTGGCCATCTTAATGGCTTTTTTTGCGCCAGTAAGACCCTACCTAATTCAGTTAACCATTGATAGTGCCACTGGCAAAGCTTTGCACCTACCTGCTTGGGTAAAATGGGTACTCTTTGGTAGAGACCTAAGCGATGTAAGCCGTTTTATTATTGCTGTTACGCTGTTTCAGGTATTCTTTCTCTTGGTGGAATCTGCCGTAAGATTCTTGTTCAGCTTTGTTACGGCATGGATGGGGCAGATGGTGGTGAAAGACCTGCGCGTAACGGTCTATGAAAAAGTGGTGGGTCTAAACCTAAGTCAATTTGACAAGACGCCCATTGGCACCCTGACTACCAGAACCATCAATGATATTGAAAGCATCAATGATATTTTTTCTGATGGATTGATTCCCATTATTGCTGATCTGCTCACCATTATCATTACCCTAGCCACCATGTTTTGGATGGACTGGCGTTTGACCTTGATTAGTTTGATTCCCTTTCCTCTCATGATTGTGGCTACTTACTATTTTAAGGAGTCTGTGAATAAGAGTTTTATTAGGGTGAGAAATGCGGTGGCTGCCTTAAACGCATTTGTGCAAGAACATATCACGGGCATGCAGGTGGTTCAGGCTTTTGCATCAGAAGAACGGGAATTCCAGAAGTTTAAGAAAATTAATACGGAGCACAGAAATGCCAATATCAACGCCATTTTTGCCTACTCTGTATTCTTTCCTATTGTAGAAGTGGTCTTGGCGGTAAGCATGGGTCTCTTGGTTTGGTGGATTGCTGGTCAGACCCTTGATGCGGGATTGTTGGTGGCATTTATCTTGTATTTGAACCAGATTTTTAGACCCTTAAGGGTGATAGCTGATAAGTTTAATGTGCTCCAAATGGGGATGATTGCCGCTGAAAGGGTGTTCAAAGTATTGGACAATCCTGATTTTACCCCGGCTTCTAGTCCCGATGCGGTGAAGAAAGCCCATATGGAAGGATCCATAGACTTTAATCATGTGAGTTTTGCCTATAATGAACCCAATTATGTGCTCAAAGACATTAGCTTTTCGGTAAAAGCGGGGGAGACCGTGGCCTTGGTGGGTCATACGGGAAGTGGTAAAACCAGTATCATCTCTTTATTAAATAGGTT
>CAIZMD010000292.1 GCA_903933995.1 uncultured Bacteroidota bacterium | reverse complement strand
CCAAACCAGTTTTTCTTCCAGAGATAACCTGTGATTTTTTGTTGCACCCAATTCAAATTGCCCTGCACCAATTGCTTGGCGTATTGCATAGACATTAATACAGAGGCAGGCATGTTTAAACTAACCATCATTTGTTGCTCCAAACCCTTTAGCTGAGTTAGCTCTGCTTGATGTTCTTGCAACCAATGCCACTCTTTTGGAAAAAATTGATGGGCAAAATAGCAGACAAAATTCATTTGATATCCGCAGTCCAGGGCAAGGTCTTGCATATCGTCATAGACTTGCATACTGCGCACCATCAGACTCCAATTGGCAAAATGGCGCTGATAAGTTTTGAGGTGTTTGTTCAGCAACACACAACGTAGTTCTAGCAAAACCTGAATAATCTGATCGTCTTTTCGCTGCTGATAAGACAATAATTCCTCCATGCTATAATCATGACGATACTGTGCCAAATCCGTTTTATAGGTATCAAAACATTTGTTGCAGACCTGACAGATTAAACTAGCAGCGGGCTTAATTTGATGGGCCAATAATTTGCCCAAGTGCAGGTTCATTTCTGTTAATAAGAACAGCAGGTGGGCATAGAAATCGCGATAGCTAATGCCGTATTTTTCATTCACGCTGTCTAGTACCCAGTCTGGTAAGAGCTCCCGAATATCAAATTCATAATAGAGCTCCGCGCCATGTTCTGTTAGTTTAAATCGCAAGGAGAAATCAATCTTGGGATTGGCCAAAATGGCCCTCACTTCTTGCTTGCCATATAATTGGGCAATGCCATCAATAAATTCATCGCCAAATAAAATGGCCAGACAAACCAGGTTGGCCAAATGTGATTTGTTTTCCAGCACCTGCCAGGGCTTTAAACCAAAAAGCAGGGTATCATAGGCAAAGGAACCCTTTTCAATATTGCTACGCACTTGCTGCAGTTCCTTGAATTGCAAAATATGGTTGAGCCTTTTGTTCCTTCTCACAATTTTTCTCATGACCATGCCAGCTCCAAAAGAAAAAACAATATTGTTGAGAAAACCGCCAAACTGTTTCAACTCTTTGGACCAACTAAAGTTTGTGAGTAGATCCTGTTGCTGATTTTCGGCAAGTAGGTTTAACAACCATTCTCGTTGGTCCATATCGGCAGCATCCAAAGAATGTAAGGTTGAAACTGGGAGCGTACTGCTATACGTCTGTTTTAGGTAGGGGCTACTATATGTCATGTCCAAATTTTGGAACATGAAAATAAAGAAGCAGCCCTCCTTATATCTACCCGCTAGAGGGTATATTTAAGAAGGGCTGTCAAAAATTAGATTACTAAAAGCTATTTGAAAATCTGTGCCAATTGCTGATCCAATTCTGCAGAGCGCAGTTTGGTAGCAATTACTTTACCACTGGGGTCAATCAATACGCTATAAGGAATCCCGTCAAAACCATAATCAACCACCACTTTGCTTTCCCATTTCTTAAGTTCACTAATATGGGTCCAGGTTAATTGGTCCGCTTTAATGGCTTGCAACCAATATTCTTTTTCCTCATCCAATGAAACTCCCAGAATGGTAAAATTCTTGTTCTTATATTTTTGATACACAGCTACCAGATTTGGATTTTCTGCTCTACATGGACCACACCAAGAAGCCCAAAAATCTATCAATACATATTTGCCTTTGAAACTGCTCAAACTAACCATTTTACCATTTACATCGGGCAAGCTAATTTCAGGAGCTTGTTTGTTAATGAGTGGGTCATTGGCAGCAGGAGGAGCCGTAGCAGACTGAACCGTTAACATGCTTTTCAATTTAGCAAGACCGCTATGTTCTTTAAAATCATTGGCTGACGCGATGGCCAGATTTTTTAATTCCTCTGTTTGCATGGTTCTGGAAGCCAGACCAATAGCATAATATTTTACCGCTGGGCTGGGTGATTTTTTAATAAAATCACTGATAAAACTATTGATGGCTTTTACCTGCAAATCTCTTTGACCAAGCGCCACCGTCATGGCAGAATCATTCTTTTGTCTTTGCAAACTATCTAGTAAAATAAAAGTTTGATAGAGTGTAGAATCCTTTGTCTGATAGGATTCCATCAGGTTATGAATGGCCAGTGTTGCTTCTGAGCCTTCCACTTGGTACTGACGAAAATGATTCATGTCTATTTTCAGACGAATACTCTTGCCATCATTTACCACCAAAATGGCTGGGCCTTTTTCAAGTTGTAAACGATAGAGTCCTTCTTCCTTACCCATGGCACGGAGTTCAAAGGTTCCGTTCTTTTTTAAAGTAGCAGAATCCAGTGTAATGGGTTGCTCACCCGCAAAAGGAATTTCTTGCAAGAGAATTTTTTGTTCAGGCGCATTGCTGACTAATCCACTCACTACAAAAGCACCGTGTTTTTTTTCTTGACAGGCAAATAGCAAAATGGCTACTAAGAAAGGAAGGATGATTTTTTTCATATTGGTTGTTTAATCCCCAAGGGGATGCTTGTTCGTTTATGATTGCAGGGCTTTTTCTAGTAATGCCGTCACCATTTTTGGATCAGCTTTGCCCTTGCTTAATTTTTTTACTTCACCCACAAATAATCCTATCAAACCTTTTTTGCCCTTGCGATACTCTGCTACTTTATCTGGCATAGCAGCCAGCGCTTGTTCTACCCAAGCCCCCAACTCTCCCGTATCACTCACTTGAATCAGGTTTAATTGCTCAGCCAATTGCAGGGCAGTAGCTTGCGTATTTTCCAACATGGCTCCTAATAATTTGGAAGAAGCCACAGAGAAATTCACTTTGCCGCTATCAACCAGGTTTAACAAATCCGCCAAACGCTCAGGCGCTAAAGGAAAATCCTCAATGCCCAAATGCTGCTCATGTAACCATTGTTTAATAGGTCCCAGCATCCAGTTGGCCACGGCTTTATAGTGTTGGGAATATTGGATAACTGCTTCAAAATATTGGGTGCTGGCTAACTCATCACAGAGTTGCTGCGCGTCATAATCGCTCAAGCCAAAGTCTTGGCTGTATTTGGCGATGAGCGCATTGGGAAGCATGGGTAACTGCGCTTGCAGGTCTGCAATAAAAGCATCTGTTAGATGAAATGGTGCCAAATCCGGATCAGGAAAATAGCGGTAGTCATTGGCTTCTTCCTTGTCACGAATGGCAAATGTGGTATCGTTATCCGCATTAAAACTGCGGGTCTGTTGTTGTATTTTTTCACCCGCATCCAAGAGCGCAGCCAAGCGCTCCACTTCAAACTCAATGGCTTTTTTTACGTTGCGAATACTGTTTAGGTTCTTGACTTCTACACGGGTACCCAGTTTTTCTGTGCCAATGGGTCTTAATGAAATATTGGCATCGCAACGCAGCGATCCTTCTTCCATATTACCATCACAGATGCCCAACCAACGCACCAGTTTACGTACTTCGGTCACGTATTGCCAGGCTTCATCTGCAGAGAAAATATCCGGTTCGGTGACAATTTCAATGAGTGGCGTGCCCGCTCTATTTAAGTCAATACAGGTAAAATTGGGGTCCAGGTCATGGATACTCTTGCCAGCGTCTTCTTCTAAGTGAATCCGATTCAATTGCACATTTCTATAGCTACCATCGGCGGTTTTGATCCTCACCAACCCACCTTTACAAATAGGAGTGGTATGCTGGGAAATCTGATAACCCTTGGGCAAATCCGGATAGAAGTAGTTTTTGCGAGCAAAATAATTGTCTTTCTCAATCTCGCATCCACAGGCCAAACCCATTTTAATGGCATAATCCACCGCCTTGGCATTGGTCTTGGGCAGGGTACCCGGATGCCCCATGGTAATGGGACTGATATGGGTATTGGGCTCCGCGCCAAAAGCCGTACTGTCTCCGCAAAACAATTTGCTCTGGGTAGCCAATTGGGCATGAACTTCTAACCCAATCACCACCTGATATTTATCGCTCCATGACATAGGCTGCAAAAATAGCTTTCCTATTGCAGATGCTGGTCAGAATGGGCCATTTTATCAAAAATATAACCGCGTTAAGAGCGAACGTAAGCCTTTGAGCAAACCTTTTGTTATACATTTCTGCTTTTTTTGAGATCTATTTCCACACCGGAATTTTCACATAACTATCGTTATACCATTTTACTTTTAATGGTTCTTTTGCATCTTTTATAGTTTCTTCCGTTACTGTTTTACCTGTTCCATAATTCAGTTCAGAAAATGGATTTTTATTGATATTTAAATGTATTAATAATCTACTTCCTTTACTTAATTGTTTACTCACCAAACGGGTATTCGAAAACGGAATAGTTTCTATCAGATTTGGTTGTAGCAATTTTCTTTGTGTTATGTCATTTGAATAACTAGCTCTACCAATAAAGTAAGAAAGATGGAAATATGCTCCATTTGGCATTACTTCATATAATGTGACACCAATATCCATATCCATTTTATTGATACTTGCTTTGATTTCACCTAAAAAAGAACCGTTTATTAGCATTCCTTCTTTCAATGGGTCGCTTATGAAATTAAAGCCGTTACTTGTGTCAATTTCATTGCGAATAATTGGGTCAGGATAATAATCATTGTTGCTGTTTGCTCTATCTGCAAAATCTACTTCTTGAAATAGAAACCCATTTGTAACTGGTTTTTTTGCATTCAATGAAAAGAATTTTTCAGATTTGTTATTTGTCAAATACATTGTGAGATAACCATTATTCATTTTATCAATTGACGGTGCACTTCTCCATTCATTTGCACCCATTACTTGATAGTTGATTCTGTCTTTTAGCATTTCAGGTTTTGTCCCATTTTTCAAAATGTAGTCAAACCATTGGTAGGTTATTTTTTTAGTATTTATTAATGCGTTTGCATCTACCTTGTACCCATTGATTGTGGCTTCGCCCTCTCTTTGTGCTCCAAAATGACTGTAAGGACCAATTATTAAATATTGATTTGCATTTGGATTATATTTCTGAAGTTCTCTCAAATAATACAAACTCGAATTTTGAGAGTCATTATAATATCCATCAATTACTAAGATAGGAATGGTTATAGCTGCAAATTCTTTTCCATATGGCGCCATATTTTGCCAATACTCATCAAATGAAGGATGACTTATCCATCTTTGAAAAAGTCTATTTGGAGTTCTGTCAATGCTATCTAATTTTTTATATGCAACTCCAGATTCCCACCATTTGTTTTGCATTTTTCTAAAACGTTGCCTGTCATTTCCGGCAATTGTGTCTAAATATTTATTGTTTCCAACGTAAAATGGCCATTCATAATTTGGATTTATAAATACATTATTTTCCATTGGCAATCCCATTCCTGGTCTATTTGCTACATATGGAACAATTGTTTTAAGTGCTGGATGCATTTTTTTGCAAACTGCCCATTGTGTAAAACCATTGTAACTTCCACCAAACATTCCAATACTTCCATTACACCATTTTTGTTTGCTAATCCAATCAATTACTTCATAAGTATCATTGCCGTCATTTTCGTAAGGGAAAATTTCGTCTGGACTAAATCTTTTTCCTCTTGCATAAGCAATGACACCAACATAACCATTGTCTGCGGATTCTTTAAGTGTTGCAATATCTCTACCTTTATCTCTTACATATATGGTAGATTGGAGTAAAACTGGTTTTGCATTTTCATCGCCTCTTTTACGAACTATTATTGCAGATATGGAAGCACCGTCCTTTGTCTTTATCAAAACACTGTCTTGGATATTATAATCACTTGCTCCATCTTCAAGTTTTGTAGCTGCGGTTTGTTGTGCGGATGAATTAATGCTTAATAGAAGTACAAAAAATAGTTTTATGATTTGTTGCATTGTAAAAATCCAATTTTAAAATAAGTTGAATGTTGACTATTACAGAAAGTGTAATACTACAGATTTCTTACATCTGATTTAGGCTTGGCATTAAAGTTTGTATAGAAAAACCACGCCGGGAACGGCGTGGTTGCACAACATGAGAAAAACTAAAAAGGTCTATTATAAATTGGCAGACTTCAATTTCTTGGGAATCTTAAGTTCTAGAGTCTGGGCTTTACCACCTCTTTTCAGACCCAGTTTCACTGCATCACCGGGTTTTAGGTCTTTGATCTGGTCTCTTAACTCGTCAACAGACTTAACAGATTTGCCGTTAACCTCTGTGATAATATCGTCTTCTTTTAAACCGGCTTTGCCTGCAGGAAGCTCATCGTCTACATCTGTAACCTTCACTCCATCACCAGCTTCCAAGTCTTCAATTTGCATGCCCAGTTTGGGTCTGCCATTGGAGCTCATGATACGCACATTGCCTGGTCCACTTTTCATTACATGCTCGTCAAAATTGAAATTGTGTTCAAAGTTGGGAATACGTATGTCAAAATTGCCCTTGTCCATTTTCATGGAACGAATATTTACAGAAGTGTTTTTTCCAAGTACGGCGCTGGTGGTTTTTTCCTTTCCATCGCGCAAATAAGTAATGCTTACTTTTTCTTCTGGTTTGTATTTACTAACGGCATTGTATAGACCATCCGCTGATTCAATCTTGGTATCACCCAATTTGGTAATCACATCGCCTACTTGCAATCCTGCTTTGGAAGCAGCAGATTCTTTGTTCACTTCTTTTACTTGCGCACCCTTATCCGTTTTTTCCGTAACAACACCCAACATTGCTTTGTTGGATTTGATTTCTGTGTTGAATTCCATGGGAGGCATATGCATGTTAAAACCATTTTTACCCTCCATGTTTATAATGATTATCTTATTGCCAAATTTATCACAAT
>CAIZMD010000291.1 GCA_903933995.1 uncultured Bacteroidota bacterium | reverse complement strand
GCTATTCGCATTGCCACCGAGATTGAAAAACTGGGTTTGCAAAAAGCAGATTTGTATTCCGTATTCCTAGGAACCAATGACTGGTGGGGTTCTAAACCTTTGGGAATATTCGCTGACTATGAAAATAACACTGGACCAACAACCGTATATGGTGCATTCAGGGTCATCATCAACAAACTCCGTAGCCTCAATGACCAAGCCAAAATTGTACTGATTACACCCATGCAGCGTGTAGATTTTGTTTATATCAATAATCACAAGAACAATGCCTTAGGTTCATACCGCCCTAAGAACGGTCAGCAATTAGAAGATTTTGCAAAAGCTGTGGTAGCCATAGCAGCTTATGAAAAGATTCCTGTGCTTGACCTCTATCATCAAAAGGGAATGGATCATAAAAACTTGGTGCAGTTCAAACGCTTAAAGGATTCCACTACGGGCAACTATGTGAATTATCCTTATCCTGATTTTATTGATAAACCTTTTCATCCAGGTGTGGATGAATATCCATATCCAGAAACGGCACAAAATATCACTTTTGACGGTTTACACCCATCAGATAAAGGCTATGAACAGATTGCCAAAGGGCTTTTGAAGATTTTTAAAAACTTGGATTAACTGATTTTCTGACAACTTAGTATCTTTGCCCAATTGAAATATGCAATTGTCATATTAATTATTGTTGCGGTTTTTGCGCAAAGCTTTACTAGGTCTATCCTGATTGCGGATTATTTAGTAAATATAGAAACCTACCAAAAGAACTGTGAAAACAAGGCCAAGCCCATGCTTCATTGCAATGGCAAATGCCAAATGTTCAAAAAAATCAAAAAACAGGAAGGCAACAATCAAACTGGTATGCCAATTCCAAAATTTAATCAAGAAGAACTGGTTTTGTCTTCCAAGTCTTTTTTTCCAAGTATTGATCAGGCTATTTTATTGAATCAATTGGCATATTCCTATTATAAAGGAACCAATCCCTCCAATTATCAGGGTTCCATTTTTCATCCTCCAGGAGTCTAATTCTTCTCTTAGTTTTTATTTTTTAACATGAAGCAGTTTTATGCCTGAGCATGATACATGCTGCATGCTGTTATTTATTTATATTATTATTAGAACATTACCATGAAAAATAAACTGTTCCTATTGGCAGCTTTTGTCATTTTCTCAATTGCGTCCAATGCCCAATCTGTTCAATTGCAGTTCAAGAACCAATTTAATGGAGCCCCGCTTTCCTTTGACCAATTGTATCAAACCCCAATAGGTGACTCTGTAAAATTTTCCACCCTCAATTATTTCATAAGCAATATTGAACTCGTAGACAAAAAAGGAAATAGTTATAAAGTTCCTCAGGATAGTTCCTACTTTTTATTAAAACATCAAAACGATAGTTCTAAAACCATTAGTCTATCTAATATTCCTGCGGGTAAATACCAACAACTGGTTTTTACCATTGGCGTTGATTCTGTTAGAAATACTTTAGACGTTAGCAGAAGAACCGGAACACTTGACGTAGGTGCTGCTGCTAGAGGCATGTACTGGGTTTGGAACTCAGGATATATCTTCTTTAAGTTGGAAGGCAAAACCATCAATCAAGTAGATAGTTTGAGAAAAAACTTTCGATACCATATTGGGGGCTATGGCGGCTATGATTCCAAAACCATCAATAATATCAAAGTCAGAACAATTCCTTTGAAAAGTTTGGTTGTAAAAAAAGGCAAGAACCCTGTTATTACTATAGATGTTGCAGTTGAGCGGTTTTTCAATAGCATTATCCCGGTTAAAATTTTAGAGCACCCTAGCGTAATGTGGGGAGATTTCTCTGTTAAACTGGCCAATAATTACGAACAGATTTTCAATTTGGGAGGAATCAAATATGAATAAGCAAGCTTGGATCTTTGCTTTACTGATTACGGTGCTGACATGTAGTTTTTTTGTCGGCAAACAGTCTGTTACAGCTAAAGCTTTGCTGATTCCAAGCAATTTTCCAACGCCAACCTATGATCTAAGTAAGAATCCGCTAACGGAAGAAGGTTTTGCGTTGGGAAGAAAATTGTTTTATGATCCCCTTCTTTCAAAAGACGGGACTATTTCCTGTGCCAGCTGTCACCAACAAGACGCTGGATTTGTTCAAGCTGATCATGATTTGAGCCATGGTGTTGAAGACCGTTTGGGTAAGCGTAATGCCTTACCCATATTTAATGCATTATTTAGGAAATCCTTTTTCTGGGATGGGGGTGTTCCAAAGCTGGATTTTGTACCAGTAAATCCTATTGAAAATGAATTGGAAATGGATGAGAAAATGGACAATGTGGTTCATAAATTAAATGCTTCAACAAACTACAGAGCCCTTTTCAAAAATGCATTTAGTGTTGATACTATTTCTTCAAAAGAAGTATTGCAGGCTTTTGCCCAATTCATGTATGCTATGGTATCGGCCAATGCCAAGTATGACAAATTTGTAAGAAAGGAGAACAACACCCTATTGGATAAAGAAGAGCTTGCTGGGTTCAATTTATTTAAGGATAAATGTGCTTCTTGTCATAGTACTGATTTGTTTACCGATGATAGTTTCAGAAATAACGGCTTAGACAATGAACATCCCAAAGACAAAGGTAGGGAAGAGATTACTTTGAATTTGGCTGACAGAGCCAAATTTAAAGTACCTAGTCTTAGAAATGTGTCACTCACTGCACCTTATATGCACGATGGAAGATTCAATAGCTTAGAAGAAGTAATGGACCATTATGCCAACACTGTTCAAAATAGTAGCACATTGGATCCTTTATTAAAATCAGGCACAAGGTTGGGGATTCCATTAACATCAAATGAACAGAAACAATTGATTCTTTTTCTGAATACACTAACTGATAGCACATTAATTAATAACAAAGATTTTTCAAACCCAAAACACTAAAATAACATGAAACAAATTATTGGAATTTTATGCTTGCTTTTTTTGCAACTACATCTATCAGCTCAGAAAAAGTCTGAACCTCAGATAGATCCAAATAAGAAACTGATGACTGTTGAAGCATCTTGTGGTCAGTGCCAATTTAAAATGGCGGGTAAAGGTTGCACTTTGGCTGTAAGGTATAACGGGAAGGCCTATTTTGTGGACAAAGCAAATATTGATTCATTTGGAGATGCTCATTCCAAAATGGGATTTTGCAATGCCATTCGCAAAGCAAAAGTTCAAGGAGAAGTAGTTAATAATAAATTTGTTGCCACTTATTTTGAATTGGTAGACGCAAAAAAATAGGGAATTATGAAGCCAGTTATGTGAATGAGACTGTATGGTAAGTTCTTTCAAAAAGCTGTTTAAAAGTTTCTAGTACCTTTGTCAGCGAAAGAATTTCATGAAGCACCAACCAAAACAAATACACCTCATTCTCATACTGGGCTTTCTCACTGCAATTGGTCCACTGTCTATAGACATGTATCTGCCCGCTTTCCCAGACATTGCTAAAAGCCTAAACACTACGGTAGCATCAGTGATGTTATCGCTTTCCTCTTTTTTTATTGGTATTTCAGTTGGGCAATTGATCTATGGACCCTTGTTAGAAAGGTTTGGTAGAAAGACGCCTTTGTATTTTGGACTGACCATTTATGCCATTGCCAGTTTTGGTTGCGCCACGGCCCAATCAGTGGATATGCTCATTTTATATAGGTTGTTTCAAGCCTTGGGTGGTTGCGTTGGTATGGTGGCTTCTAGGGCCATGGTCAGGGATCTGTTTGAAGTAAAAGATAATGCCAAAGTATTTTCTACTTTGATGTTGGTGGTAGCGGTATCGCCCATCATTGCTCCAACCTTGGGCGGATTCATGACGGCCCATTTTGGATGGAGAACCATATTTGCAGTACTAGTAGCCATTATTGTTTTGATCATTGCAGCTGTATTCTTTCTACTACCAGAAAGTAAAAAGCCAGACGCCAATTTTTCTTTGAAACCCGCTGCCATTATTGGCAATTATCTGGGTATTGTCAAAACCCCTCAGTTTGCGGTGTATACTTTTACAGGAGCTGTAGCATATGCTGGTCTATATTCCTATATCAGCGGATCACCCTTTGTGTTCATGGTGTATTATCATGTAACCGAACAACAGTATGGCTGGATCTTTGCACTAGTGGCGGCCGGTTTAATAGGTGCAAGTCAGGTAAACAATTTTTTGCTAAAGCGATATGCTTCAGAGCAAATTTTCAAAGCAGCACTCACTATACAAAATCTCTTTGGCCTCTTATTAGTTCTGTCCATTATCACAGGCTGGAATAATATCTATAGTAGTATTGGTTTGATCTTTTGTTTTCTCTGCTGTCAGGGATTTCTTTTCCCAAATGCATCCGCCCTATCCATGGCGCAGTTTGGTCATAATGCGGGTAGCGCTTCTGCCCTAATGGGTTTTATACAAATGAGTGTTGGTGCTTTGTTCTCAGCCTTTGTGAGCATCTTGCAAACTGATAGCCCCATTGCCATGACGGGTGTAATGGCTTTCTGCTCTTTAACTGCTTCTTTGATTTACTCCTTTGGCAAAAAACTGATTGTAAAAAAAGCCAGCCTCATTTTAGTAGAAGAGGAAGAAGTGGATATGATCAATACTTTATAATCAGATTCAAAATCTACAGGATTTAAGGATTCCACATCTAAGATCACAATTCCAAAAAATGAAAATGGCTAGAATTGTTTGAAATCAGCTTGAAATTGGTTATCATTGTGTCAGTAAGACACAAACAATAATTTCAATAAAACGATTCTGCCATGAAATCTACTATTTCAAAATGGTTGGTTCTGCCTTTGCTAGTTTTGTTAATCAGCAATGTTCAGGCCCAACAAACCCTTCCTCAATTAGGCAAAAGTCCAGTAGCCGATGTGGTGAAAGCCATGACCTTGGATGAAAAAATCAATTTATTAGTTGGCCAAAGTATGTATGTTCCGGGTATGCCCATGCCTGGTTCTGGTCTACCTCCCTCTGAACCTCAGAGAAGGGTAACCGGTGCTGCTGGTGCAACTGGTGGTGTTCCAAGACTAGGCATTCCTGGTATTGTAGTCTGTGATGGTCCTGCGGGAATCCATGCATTTAACGGCGGAAAGAGTCGTTTGTATTATGCCACTGCTTGGCCTATTGGAACCTTGTTGGCTTCTAGCTGGGATACGGCATTGGTAAACAAAGTGGGCAAAGCATTGGGTGCTGAAGCCAAAGAATATGGGATTGATATTTTGCTAGGACCTGGTATGAATATTCATCGCAATCCACTGGGTGCAAGAAATTTTGAATACTATTCTGAAGACCCCATTATTACTGGAAATATAGCTGCGGCTATGGTGAACGGGATTCAAAGCAGCGGTGTAGGTACTTCTGCCAAACACTTTTTTGCTAACAACCAAGAAACCAATCGCAGTAGCGTGAATACTATCATCAGTGAAAGGGCCATGCGTGAAATTTATTTGAGAGGATGGCAGATCATGGTGAAACAGTCACAACCATGGACCATCATGAGTTCTTATAACTTGGTGAATGGACCATTTACTTCTGAAAATCCAGAATTGTTACGTACTGTTTTACGTGATGAATTTGGATTCAAAGGATTTGTGATGACTGATTGGTTTGGTGGTAAGAATGCGGTTGCACAACAAAAAGCAGGCAACCATTTAATCATGCCTGGTATGCCTAATCAGAAAAAAGAAATACTAGATGCAGTAAAAGCTGGTCAATTAGATGAGAAGATTTTAGACCAAAACGTTGCGGAATTGTTGAACGTTATTTTGTTAACACATACTTTCAAGGGCTATAAATTTAGTGATAACCCTCCATTAAAAGAAAATGCTCAAATCTCTAGAAATGCTGCAGCTGAAAGTATGGTGCTCTTAAAAAATGAAGGAAACGCTTTACCTATCGCCGCAGGCTGTTCCATTGCCTTATTTGGTAACAACCAATTAGACTTAGTAGCTGGTGGAACAGGCAGTGGTGACGTAAACAAAATGTATAGTGTTCCATTAGCAGACGGTTTATTCCGTGCAGGATATGCACTGAATACTGATTTGTATAGGTCATATAGTCAATATATGGCAGCTGAAAATGCCAAACGTCCCAAACGCAGTTTGATGGAAGAATTGATGAGCCCTATTGTTCCTATTGCAGAAATGGGTGTTACTAATGATCAAATTAAAAGCGCTGCAGCAAAATCAGAAATGGCAGTTATTGCAATTGGTAGAAATGCAGGTGAGGGTAATGACCGTAAAGAAGCAGATGATTACAATCTAACTCAAAAAGAGTTACAACTAATCAAGTCTGTTGCGGCTGCTTTTCACGCACTCAATAAGAAAGTAGTAGTTACACTTAATATTGGTGGTGTAG
>CAIZMD010000290.1 GCA_903933995.1 uncultured Bacteroidota bacterium | reverse complement strand
ATAGTACGGAACTGTCTGCGAACTTCTTCAACCATGGCCATAGCTGCTTCACCCACAGCACGAATGGCTAATGAAGAGAAGATAAATGGAATCATAGCACCAACAAACAAACCAGCCAAAACATCGGCATGGTAAATATCAATACCATTGATACCTGCAATACCCACAAAAGCAGCAAACAAAGCAAGTGCTGTTAAAGCAGCAGATGCAATAGCAAAACCTTTACCAGTTGCTGCAGTAGTATTACCTACGGCGTCAAGGATATCTGTTTTCTCACGAACTTCTTTTGGTAATTCACTCATCTCTGCAATACCACCTGCGTTATCCGCAATTGGACCAAATGCATCAATGGCTAATTGCATAGCAGTAGTGGCCATCATACCAGCAGCAGCAATGGCAACACCATACAAACCAGCGCAGTAATAAGAACCATAGATACCACCAGCCAATACCAAAATAGGTAACATGGTAGATTCCATACCTACAGCCAAACCACCAATGATATTAGTAGCGTGTCCTGTAGAAGACTGACGAATAATACTCATTACTGGACGTTTGCCCATTGCAGTATAATATTCAGTAATCATACTCATTAAAGTACCTACAGCCAAACCAACCAAAATAGCTGCAAAAATCATATTAGGCGTAAAGTCAAATCCACGCAACAACATATGTTCTGGCATCAAATAATTTACTAGGAAGAAACAGGCAACTGCAGTAATAACAATAGAACCCCAGTTACCCATGTTCAAAGCATTTTGAACTTTCTGTGTGCTCAAACCAGCACTATCACTGATCTTAACAAAGAAGGTAGCAAAGATGGAAAATAGAATTCCCAAACCTGCAATCAACATTGGTAACAAGATAGGAGAGAGACCTCCATAATTATCAACCAATGCAACACCACCAACACCAGTTACTTCTCTACCTAGTACCATGGTTGCTAAAACGGTAGCAACATAAGAACCAAATAAGTCAGCACCCATACCGGCAACATCACCTACGTTATCACCCACGTTATCTGCAATGGTAGCAGGGTTACGGGGATCATCTTCTGGAATACCAGCTTCTACCTTACCTACTAAGTCAGCACCAACGTCAGCAGCCTTGGTATAGATACCACCACCAACACGGGCAAACAAGGCAATACTTTCAGCTCCTAGAGAAAACCCAGTCAATACTTCAATAGCGCGTTTCATTTCTTCACTGTCTACTGCTTGAGTTGGTGCAAAGACCATTTTCAAAACAATAAACAAAGAACCCAAACCAAGTACGGCCAAACCTGCAACACCCATACCCATTACAGAACCACCAGTGAAAGAAACTTTCAAAGCTTGGCTTAATGAAGTACGAGCTGCTTGAGCTGTGCGCACGTTTGCCTTAGTAGCTATCTTCATACCAATGAATCCAGCTAAGGCACTAAAGAATGCACCAAAAATAAAGGCAAGGGCAATGCTCCAATGGCTATTGGAATCAGAATATCCCATGATCCCTAATAAGATGGCAACGATTACCACAAAATAGGCTAGGATCTTGTATTCCGCTTTTAAGAAAGCCATGGCTCCTTCAGCGATATACGTACTAATTTCTTTCATGCGGTCATTTCCCGCGTCTTGTTTGGCCACCCAGTTAAACTTGATCAGGGTGTAGAGCAATCCTACTAGTCCCATAGCGGGGACAGCGTAAAACAGAATTTTGTCCATAAACAGTTAGTGTCTCGTAGTTTAAAATATAAAGTCTGCAAAAATAGGGGAAAACGATATAGTTAGCTTCCTATCAGGCTTTTCTTGCCGCAGTAGCTATAAAACGTTGATTTTGACGAATTATTATCATTTATTGTTCTAATTCTGTTGTATCCGGTGTACCCGTGAAAACGGAACTCATTTTACCGGCAGACCAGATGCTTCTATTGAACTTATTTCCTAATATAATCACCGTGGCGGAATCGGAAATTAGCCTTTTAAACACGGTATTATTACCATGCCACCAGCCATTGTGGTAAACCACGGTTGGATCTGGCGGGTTAATATATAAATGCCATCCTAGTCCATAATTTTTTTGACCGCGGGTTTCATTACTATAAGGTCTATAGGCCATTTCCATGGTTTCCTTGCTTACAAAATTGCCCGCATACAAGGCTTTGTCCCAGGCTAAAAGGTCTCTTACCGTGCTATATATATTCTTATCACCATAAATACAATCCAATTTTTCCAATGGGAATGGGGCATTGTTATAATTATAAGAAGGCACATAATTAGCTGTATCCTTCTTACTAAAGACAAAACTGTTTTGCATACCCAACACTTGGAACACACTGTCTTGCATATAAGTAGGAAAATCCATTTTGGTAATCCTTTCCACTATCAGGGCCAACATGGCATAATTGGTATTGCAGTATTGATACCTTCTATTGGGCGATGCTTCTAGATTGGGTTTATTGTCAATCATATATTGCAAAACCCCTTCATTATCAGGTAATCCAGCCACTTTAACGGGGAGTTTATAAGTTCTGGTACGTTTTACCCATTTACCCCTTTTGTTCTTCACCTTATAGGTTTCTGTTCGGGTACCATCCATAAAGTGATCATACTTGGGCAGACCACTACGATGCGTTAATAGATCCTGTATGTTTATACCATGGTAGGGAAATGTAGGCAGGTATTTTTCCACTGGGTCTTCCAAACTAATTTTACCCTGCTCCATTAAGTGCAAAATCACTGTTGCAGTAAAGGTTTTGGAAATAGAAGCCAAATGAAATGGGGTAGTGGGGCCAATATATTCCTTGGTTTTAAAATTGATCAAACCTCGATAATCCTCAAAAACAATCTCTCCATTTTTAGCCAACAAAATGCTTCCATTAAAGCCTGTTTTCTTTAAAGTAGTATTGTATAGGTTTTCAATTTTATCCTGATAATAGGCTTTCTCTTTTTCAGTTAAAGGCCTAACTGGTGCTGATTGCTGAACAATGGTATCTTTTTTGGGTTCCGAACTGGGATTACCACAGGAGAGCAAAAAAATACTAAGAATAGATACCAGCATGGTTTTTGGCATTATGGTGGGTTTATGCTAAAGTGACAAATATAGGTGCTAGTAAATGGTCTAGATACCATCGTGGAAAACTATAGCCATGGTCTGAATAAAATAAACATTTAAATTTGTAGCATGAGCAAGCAATCAGCTACCAGCTATCCTAAGGAAAAAATCAAAATCCTTTTCTTAGAGAATATTAGCGAAAAAGCCGTTCAACAATTCAAGCAGAACGGGTATACCAATATCAAGAAATTAAGTGGCGCACTAAGCGAAGACGAATTAATCAAGGAAATCAAGGATGTACACTTGGTGGGTATTCGTTCCAAAACCCAGATTAGCCAAAAAGTATTAGAAGCAGCAACCAAGCTTCAAGCCATAGGATGTTTCTGCATTGGCGTGAATCAGGTCAATTTAAAAGCTGCAACCAAAGCTGGAGTAGCTGTATTTAATGCCCCTTATAGCAATACCCGTTCAGTAGCCGAACTATGTATTGGCGCCAGTATCATGTTGATTCGCCGCATTCCTGATAAAAATGCTTCTGCCCACAAAGGTATTTGGATGAAAGAGGCTAAGGGAAGCTTTGAATTAAGAGGTAAAACATTGGGAATCATAGGGTATGGCAATATTGGTTCACAATTAAGTGTACTTGCCGAATCCCTTGGCATGAAAGTGGTTTTCTATGATACAGAAACCAAATTACCCTTGGGCAATGCTTCCTCAGCCAAGAATTTAAAAGAGTTATTGAGCCAGTCAGACATAGTTTCACTGCACGTTCCAGAAATTGCTAGTACCAAGAACCTCATTAATAAGTCAAATCTTAAATACTTTAAGCAAGGCGCCATATTACTTAACTACGCTCGTGGTGAAGTAGTAGACTTAAAAGCATTGAGTGTTGCTTTATCCGAAGGTCACTTAGGTGGTGCAGCTATTGACGTATTCCCATGGGAGCCTGAGAAGAACGGTGATAAATTTGAAACTCCTTTACAAGGACTGTCAAATGTGCTCTTAACTCCACATATAGGTGGATCTACAGAAGAAGCGCAACAGAATATTGGAGAAGACGTGAGTATTAAATTATTTCAATACTTAGAAAGAGGTATCACCAATGGATCTCATACCGTTCCGGCAATTGGATTACCACCCGTTGAAGGTGCACATCGGATTTTACACGTTCATAATAACAGACCTGGTGTTTTGAGTGCCATCAATACCGAATTGTCTAAACACGGCATCAACATTGTTGGTCAGTACCTAAAAACCAATGACGAAATTGGCTATGTGGT
>CAIZMD010000289.1 GCA_903933995.1 uncultured Bacteroidota bacterium | reverse complement strand
ATTGATCCCTGCCTGGGACGATTGGAAAACGGGATTATTAGAATGGGCGGGACGGATCAATCCTATGGCTGCAGCCATTAAATGTGCTGACAAAGTAACCACTGTTTCACAGAGCTATATGGAAGAATTGTTCTATGATGCCAATGGTTTGGAAGCCTTATTTGACTATGAACGTGGTAAATGTGTGGGTATTCTCAATGGAATAGACAATGAAATTTGGAACCCTGCTACCGACTCTTATTTAGAAAATCATTTTTCCGTTAAAACAGTGACCAAGGGCAAAAAAGCCAATAAGGCATTGCTTTGTGAAAAATTTGGGTTGGACAAGGAAAAGCCATTGTTTGTATTTATTGGAAGATTGGTAGGGGAAAAAGCGGCAGAGATTTTACCTGGATCCATTGCTAGGTCAATATATGAAACAGGAGGCGCCGCAAGCTTTTTAATCTTGGGAAGTGGTCAAACCGATATTGAATGGGCATTACAACAAATGGTGGGTCAATACCCTGGATTGTATAATGCCTATATTGGATACAATGAGGCGTTGAGTCATTTAATCTATGCAGGAGCAGACTTTTTGCTCATGCCAAGCAAGGTAGAACCCTGTGGTTTAAACCAAATGTATGCCATGCGTTATGGCAGCGTGCCCGTAGTCAGAAGCACCGGAGGGTTAAAAGACACGGTAGTAGATATGGGAGACCCAGATGGCTATGGCATTAGATTTAACAATGCCACAGAATCAGACTTAGTATATTCAATCAGTAGAGGTATTTCGGTTTATCAAGATAGCGCACACATGGAAAAAATGCGCAAATACATGATGCAAGTAGACAATAGTTGGGAAGCCACTGTACAAAAGTACATTAGTGTTTACCAGGGAATTTTATAAGTAGTTTTGTACCAGATAAAACAATAGAACCAATGAATAATTATTCAACATCAGTAGTAGCCGTGATCCTGGGAGGAGGTGCCGGAAGCAGGTTGTCCCCATTGACCAATACAAGGTCAAAACCCGCTGTACCTATTGCAGGTAAATACCGTTTGGTGGACATCCCCATCAGTAACTGTATTAATAGTAATATCAATAGAATGTTTGTTTTGACCCAGTTCAATTCAGCATCCTTGAACAAGCATATCAAGAACACTTATCACTTTAGTGCATTTAGTTCTGGATTTGTAGACATTTTAGCTGCCGAACAAACCCCCGATAATCCAGGATGGTTTCAGGGCACAGCCGATGCGGTAAAACAATCACTGCGCCATATTGGGAATTTTGACTACGAGTATATTTTGATCTTGAGTGGAGACCAACTCTATCAAATGGACTTTAGTGAAATGATTGCCAATCACAAAGCACAGGGAGCCGATATTACCATTGCTACCATTCCAGTAGGAGATAGAGAAGCCCCAGAGTTTGGCATCTTGAAAACCAATGAGGAACAATTTATTACCTCCTTTATAGAAAAGCCTGCTAAAGAATTATTGCCCGATTGGACCAGTGATACTGGAGCAGAAATGCAAAAGCAAGGAAGGAATTATTTGGCATCCATGGGGATCTATATTTTCAACAAACGCATTTTGGATCATCTCTTATATGAGAAGAATCCCAAAGCAACTGACTTTGGTAAAGAGATTATCCCAGAGTCTATTGACAACCACAAAGTAATCAGTTATCAATATGATGGTTATTGGACCGATATTGGAAATATCTATTCCTTCTTTGAAGCCAACTTGGCTTTAACGGATGATGTACCTGCTTTCAATTTGTTTGACAATACCAAAACAGTGTATAGCCGCGCAAGGATGTTGCCTCCAGCAAAAATCAGTGGAACTACTTTAGAGAAAACCATTATCGCCGAAGGCTCTATTATCAATGCCAGCAGAGTAGAACAATCTGTGGTGGGAATCCGTTCTAGAATTGGTAGGGGCACCACCATTGTGAGTTCATACATCATGGGTAATGACTATTATGAAACCCTTTCTGAAATGGATAGCGACCAAGCCAAGGGCTTGCCCAAGATTGGCATTGGAGAAAGATGCTATATCAAAGACGCCATTATTGACAAAAACTGCCGCATAGGCAATGATGTT
>CAIZMD010000288.1 GCA_903933995.1 uncultured Bacteroidota bacterium | reverse complement strand
TTCAAGCACAGTCTATCAAAGCCATTTATAGACCCGGTTCCATGATCTATCAAATTCAAGACTCCCTACTGGGAAAGGGGAAAATGGAATTACAAATTTGGGCGCTAGGAGAAGGAGAAGGTTTGGTGGTTCGTACCCAGTTTGATCAAGTACCAGCAGGATTGCAAATTGTTGCTGCTTATGGTGGAGCTAATGGAAAGAAATTTAGCAGGGATGGAGAAATGAATGTGGATCCTGAATCAGGATTTTATTTGAACGCAGCAGCTTGTGCAGACAATCGTTATCAACTCAAAGAGCATGGGTTTAATTTGGTTTATGGAACGGGTGTAGTACTGTCTGAAGAAGAGCGTTATGAAATCAATCATTTAAACAAAGAAACTCCCAAGAAAGCAGGTCCTGAACAAAATATTAATGGCTTATTTCCTACCAATTCAGTTATTCAAATTGCTGATGCTACACAACAAGAAAATCCACTACAATTGTTGGCAAGCAAGCCAAGCAAAACACCCTTGGTGTTGGCTTCTTGGTCTGTTACATCGGCGCAAGCCAATTTGCTTTCCCTGTATCAGCCCAAATCCATTTCCATACCTAATCAACAAGCATTAGAACTTGCTGCCACAAAAGCAGAAACAGCCAGATTAGCACTGGCTAATAGAATCAAGATCCAAACCCCAGATCCTTATTTGAATACACTAGGTGGTGTATTGGGCATTGCTGCCGATGCAATTTGGGAATCACCTTCTTATTTACACGGCTCCATTGGTTGGCGCATGCGACTCAATGGTTGGAGAGGTCCTTATGTGGGTGATGTACTTGGTTGGCACGATAGGGCCAGATTGCATTTTAGCAGTTACGCGCTTTCTCAAATGACCCAACCACTATCTGGTCCCATTGAAGCAGATACGGTTTTGCATTTGGCCAGACAAAAAGAACGTTTGGGAAATGCTGTGTTTTCCAGTGGTTATATTTCTAGAAATCCCAATGGCGATTTTAAAGCACACCATTATGATATGAACCTAGTCTATATAGATGGTTTGTTAAGGCATTTGCAATGGACGGGTGATACGGCTTATGCAAGAGAATCTTGGCCACTATTACAAAGACATTTGGATTGGGAAAAAAGAAATTTTGATATGGATGGCGATGGTCTCTATGATTCTTATGCCGCCATTTGGGCCAGTGATGCCTTGCAATATAGTGGAGGAGGGGTTGCCCATAGTTCTGCCTATAATTATTGGGCTAATATAATGGCTGCTAAAATTGCTACCATTCTTCATAAAGATGGTAGTAGTTATGCGCAGGAAGCCAATAAAATTTTAAAAGCCATGAATGAAAAATTATGGCTTTCTAAAAAAGGTTGGTATGCAGAATTCAAGGATTTATTGGGTAACCAATTATTACATGAAGCAGCTGCTTTGTGGACGGTGTATCATAGTGTGGATTCTGAAGTGCCGGATCCTTTTCAGGCTTATCAAAGTTCTAAATTCATAGATAACCAAATTCCTCATATTCCAGTAAGGGCAAAGCAATTAGAAAATGGTTTATACACGGTTTCTACTTCTAACTGGATGCCCTATATCTGGAGTTTGAATGTGGTAGCCATGGCAGAAGTATTGCATACCGCCTTAGCACAATGGCAAACAGGTGAGAAGGAAAATGCTTTTCAATTATGGAAATCTGCTTTAATTGAAAGTATGTACTTGGGTAATAGTGCGGGTAACTTGGTACAGGTCTCTTTTTATGATGCCATCAGGGGTGAAACCTATCGGGATTTTGCTGATCCTGTAGCAATGACTGCAAGGTCCTTGGTAGAAGGATTGTACGGGATTACACCTAAAGCGCTTGATCATCAATTATTAATCAGACCAGGATTTCCCAAACAATGGGATAAAGCAAGTATTGTACTTCCAGATATTGATTTTTCATTCACTAGAAAAGGACTTACTGACCAATACCTGATTCAGAATAAGTTTGTGGCCAAGATGGATCTTTTGTTAAAACTTCCCGCAGAAGCCGCTGAAATTGTTTCTGTATTGGTGAATGGAAAACCCAGTAAATGGGTAAATGACGCAAGCGCTGTTGGAAGTCCAATGATTGATGTCAAAGCTGCATACGCCAAGTCTTACAATATTGTGATTCAATGGAAAAAACAAGCCAGTTTACCAGTGATTCCAGAGCAAAAAACGGCAACAGGTAATCCTTGGTCATTAACTGTAGCAAACGCTACCATTCAATCAGTTAAAGATCCACAGTCTGTCTTAGTAAATAGCAAACATGATGGTAAAAGTATTCAAGCCACCATTTCTGCGAT
>CAIZMD010000287.1 GCA_903933995.1 uncultured Bacteroidota bacterium | reverse complement strand
CCTGCATCCATGGATCCGGCACAACAAAAAATGATGCAATGGCTACCAGTCATTTTCGCTGTCTTTATGTTGACCTACCCATCCGGGTTAGTTCTCTATATTATTACGAACACAGTGCTGTATCTATTGCAGTAATTAGTGTGGGTTCTATTTCTTCCGACACTTGTATAATGGCTTTGCCTATCACTTTTCTATCTATCAAATCTCTGATAGCTTGAGATGCATTATTTAATTGATACAACTTATAAATTTCTTGTTGAATATCGCCCTGCGAAATCATTTTTACCAGTTCTCTCAAATTTTGAATACTAAGTGCTGGTTCTTTCTCCGTAAAAGCACCCCAAAATACTCCTACAACTGAAGCTCCTTTTAATAATGCCAAATTGAATGGGAGGGAAGGAATGGTTCCAGAAGCAAATCCAACTACTAAATATCTGCCTTTCCAAGCCAGTGATCTTAAAGCAGGTTCAGCCAATACACCTCCAATAGGATCATATACAAGGTCAACCCCTTTTTCTGCCGTAATTTTTTTTATGGACTCCCTTAAGTCTTCTGTGCTGTAATTAATGGTATAGTCTGCTCCTTTTTTTATACAAATGGCTAGCTTCTCTTGGTTAGATGCAGCTGCTATTACTATTGCACCCATTTTTTTGGCAAGTTCAACAGCAGCCAAACCAACTCCTCCTGCTGCACCCAATATTAAAATGGTTTGACCAGGCTGTAGCTGCCCCCTGTCTTTTAATGCATGATAAGAAGTGCCATAATTATATAAAGTTGACGCAGCTATTTGCCAGTTGATAGTATCTGGAATTTTAAACACCCTATTTGCTTCTACGGCTACTTGCTCTGCAAAACCTCCCCAACCGCAAAGTGCTACAACACGATCTCCAACCTTTATATGTGAAACGTCTTTGCCTACGGACAAAACAAGACCTGCTACTTCTCCTCCTGGTGCAAATGGAAGATTGGGTTTGAATTGGTATTTGTTTTGGATAATTAATGTATCTGGAAAATTAACTGCAGCAGTGATAACCCTTATCAATACTTGTGTTGATACAATAATAGGAGAGGGCACTTCCTTAAATACCAGTGTTTCTGGCAAACCAAATTGTTCGCAAATAACCGCTTTCATAGACTAGCATACAGTTTTAACTGTAATAGCTACAATTTAGGGAATCCAATTAAACGTCTGTTCTTAATTCTTGGGAGAATCCTAACATCTTTTTCAACCTTTTAATAATTCCTACAATTAGCCCTCCATCTTTTTGCATTCTTCTATCGGTAGTCCAAACCAAGGCCATTGGATTAGTCACTTGGTACAATTTGCCAAAGCCCTGTTCTCTTAGCTTAAGTGCAAACCAACCATCTTCTCCTGCACCCGCTGGAAAATTAAAGCCATCAACCGCAAGACCATCGGCTTTTCTAAAACAGGAATTGAATCCATAAACATTCACCGCTTCTTCACGGAAGGTTTTGTTAAACCATCTACTAAAATCAGCTATATATTCATAGAAAAAATAAACCAATCTTGGGGTATTGGCAGTTGGAATATGGGCAAATCTGCCATAGCAAATGGCAATTCCACTTTGCGCTTCCATTGGTGCAATCATTAGGTCTATCCAATTTTCTGGATATATAGTATCTGCATCTGCCGTTAGAATATATTTTCCATTTGCGGCACTCAAACCGGCATTTCTTGCTGCAGATATTCTTTGAACAGTTTCTAGAATACAAGTTACACCTGCTGCTTCAACCAATTCCTTTGTTCTGTCTTTTGAGTTATTATTAACCACAATAATTTCTACAGACCATTTTGATTGATTACTGGCTAATGAACTTAGGGTTCTAAGAATATTATTTTCTTCATTATAGGCAGGAATGACTACCGATACTTGTATGGGGCCTTTTTGTAGTTGCTGATATGCCAATTTAATATCATCACAGGTTTTTTCTGGAGAATCTGTTAGATAATATTTAGATGAAATATATGGTGGAATTGCAATAGGTCTCATACAGCTAATTTTGAATATGGCAGTTTAATCTTGCCGCCATGCTAACGAAGTTAGAAAAAATGAGGGTATATTTTTGCTTTGTTAACAGCCAATTTGATTTAATTAAATGATATTTCTTTATTATTTTTATACATAATTCATTGGAAATAGGGCTTTTCTCATTAAATGAATATTAATGTTCATATGAAATGAGGAATTTTTCAATTTTCAGGTTTATATTGTAGCGTTAACTATTCAATACCCCCGAATGCCTTTTAAAGGGAAAGTTTCTATGAAAGGCAAAAAAAACCGGAGCTAATATCTTTATGGCAGCATCTGAAACCAACCCCCTTAAGATGGTCATTGTTGAAGATGACAAATTCATGCAATCCATTCTTAAAAAATATTTCAGTAATTATTTTTCTGTCAATGTTTTCAGCGATGGTATAGAAGCACTTTCATTCTTACAGGATGGAAATGTACCTGATTTAATTGTGACAGATTTGAACACACCTAAATTAGGTGGTTTGGAACTCATCAAACAAATTAAAGCAAGCGACTTTTTTAATTCCATACCCATCATGGTGGTTTCTGGAGAAGAAAGTTCTGAAATGATTGTCAAATGTTTGGATGCAGGTGCGGATGATTTTGTTGTAAAACCGTTTAATCCCAAAGAATTAGAAGCCCGTATAAGGGTAATTTTAAGAAGAACCGGAAACCTATTTTAACCCCCTATGTCTTATTCCCCCGATCCGCTAACTCCTGGGCAACCCATTATAGCTTTGATCAATTGTGATGCAGAGGTAACAAGTATGTTGCAGCATTGTCAATTGGGCGGACGCAAGTTAATTTCTTTCAAAAATGGAATAGATTTGATAGATCGTTGGGAAGAAAGTGATTGGAGTTTAGATGCCATCATTTCTCAAAGTGAAGTAATGGCACCCTCTGGTGTCTCCTTGTTAGAAACACTGGTTCAAAAAAAGCATATCAAGATTCCTTTTTTCATTATTTGTAATAACCTTAATGAGAAAATTGCCAAAATTGCTTTGCAAGGGGGGGTGGCTGAAGTTTTTAGAATGCCCTTTAAGTTAGAAAATTTAGAGACTAGGGTAAATTTTGTCATGGGTAATTGGGATGTGCTTCATAAATCCGGTGAAAGATCTGCTTCAGAATACTTGACATATAAAACTCCGCTTGTTAAAAGGGTTTTTGACATTTTTTTTGCTGGATTGGCCCTTTTGCTGCTTTCTCCTTTTTTATTGTTGATTATGATTTTAATAAGATTGGAGTCTAGTGGCCCCATCTTTTATTATGCGCTGAGGGTTGGTACAGGCTATCATATTTTCAAGTTTTATAAGTTCCGTTCTATGTATTTTGACGCGGACAAACGCTTAAAAGACCTCAAGCATTTGAATCAATATGATGCTGGAAAAAGAAGTTCCAAAACGGGTAGTCAAGCTTTCAGTTATGAATTTCTTTGTGAGGATTGTAAGAACGCTGGTACCAAATGTCAGTATCCTATTTATTCTGATACATTGCATATGTGTGAGAAAGAATATGTTTCAATGCGCAAAAACAGCGGGGAATCTACTTTTATTAAAATAAAGAACGATCCTAGGATGACAAGGATTGGTAAGTTTATCAGGAAAACATCCATAGACGAATTGCCTCAGTTGTGGAACGTAATTATTGGGGATATGAGTATTGTAGGTAATCGGCCACTTCCATTGTATGAAGCGGAAAAACTAACCACCGACAAATATGCCCTGCGTTTTATG
>CAIZMD010000286.1 GCA_903933995.1 uncultured Bacteroidota bacterium | reverse complement strand
GGCTTGGGTGGATATGCAGCCAACAAAGCGCAATATGATCAAATGTTGGCCAAGCTACATTTTGAATCAACTGCCAATCCCAATGTAAAAAAAGCAGTTCTTGGAAAGGGTGTGATTTACATGAGTGACAACCTATTAGCTATGTTAGCATTAGCAGCTTTTAGAAAAGAGTCCATGGTGCACCAAGGATTAGAATTTATTAGAGCAAAACGTGGATCAGGTCAATTGTATTTTATTGCCAATCGTTCAGGAAAATCCATGGAAGGTTGGTATCCCGTGAATAGTAATTTGCAAAACAGTATTTGCTTTAATCCCATGAATGATGCAATTGGCAAAGCCAGTGTCCGCAAGTCTACTAGTGGTGATTGGGAGGTGTATCTACAATTAGCCAAGGATGAAAGTATCTTATTGCAAACAGCCAAAGAAACAGTAACTGCAACTGCTTATCCCTATTATCAAACAGCGGGTAATCCAGTTGAATTGAATGGTTATTGGACCTTGAACTTTTTAAAAGGTGGTCCAGTACTTCCAGCACCAAAACAACTAACTACCCTGCAAGATTGGACCAGTATTGATACCAGTTACCAATATTTTTCTGGTACCGCAGCCTATACTACTAGCTTCAAGAAACCAGCTGGAAATGCCAAACAATATGTATTGTCTTTGGGTCAGGTGAAAGAATCAGCTGATATTATTTTGAATGGTGTAAAGCTTGCAAGTTTGATTGGTCCTGTATTCCAATTGAAAATAGACGCATCAATTTTGAAAGCTGAAAACAAATTAGAGATTCAAGTAGCCAATAGCATGGCCAATAGGATCATTGATTTGGAAAAAAGAAAAGTGGTTTGGAAGAAATTCAACAATACCAATTTTCCTGCTAGGTTGGCTCAGAATAGAAATGCCAACGGATTGTTTGATGCTAGTAATTGGTTACCCAAGGCTTCAGGTTTGAGTGGAACGGTTCAACTGATTCCCATTCAATCTTTGAATCCATTAAAACCCTAATTGCTGCTGTTTAAAAGCTTGAACATGTTACACAAAATAATTTCATCTATTAGTTGCTTGGTTCTATTAATTGGGGTATCTGAATTAAAATCTCAGGAGCCTATAAAATTTTGGCATGATAAGCCAAGAGAAATCAGGTATCATCCGGAAGGTAATGATATTGTTATCCAGAATGGAAATAAACGATTTACTAGAGCACTATATGGCACTAATACCGCATTTAGAGTTGAAGCGGGAGACCTTCCAGAATTTGCCTTGTATATGCCTGGCATGGGAGGAAACTTGAAATTTGGGCTGGTCTTGAACGGAAAATCCAAATGGATTATTCAAGCACAGTCTATCAAAGCCATTTATAGACCCGGTTCCATGATCTATCAAATTCAAGACTCCCTACTGGGAAAGGGAAAAATGGAATTGCAAATTTGGGCGCTAGGAGAAGGAGAAGGTTTGGTGGTTCGTACCCAGTTTGATCAAGTACCAGTAGGATTACAAATAGTTGCTGCTTACGGTGGAGCTAATGGAAAGAAATTTAGCAGGGATGGAGAAATGAATGTGGATCCTGAATC
>CAIZMD010000285.1 GCA_903933995.1 uncultured Bacteroidota bacterium | reverse complement strand
ATTAGTGATGCCATGGTATCTAGGGCGCCTTCTTTTCATGTTGTGGCAGAAAAAATTTATCAATTATTGCATAATCGAGTATTTGTTGCACATAATGTGAATTTTGATTTTTCATTTGTCAAACACCATTTGCAAGAAGCGGGTTTTCAGTTACAAACACCCAAGATCTGTACCATTCGAACTAGTAGAAAAGTCTTTCCTGGGTTTAGAAAATATGGATTAGGGCATCTGACAAGAGAATTGGGTATACAAATTGAAAACAGACATAGGGCCGGTGGCGATGCTTTGGCAACAGCAAAAGTCTTACAGTTGATACTAGCTAAAGATGGAATGCCAGTAATCAAAGACATGCTCAAAAAAGAAAACAGGTTTCAAATATTGCCCCCAAACCTTCCTGAACAACAAATAAAAGCCCTACCTGCTCAGCCAGGTGTTTATTATTTTAAGGATGCAAAAGGAAAAGTAATTTATGTTGGTAAAGCAAAATATTTAAGTAAGCGAGTGGTCAGCCATTTTACAGGATTAGATACCAGCAAGAAAAGACAGGAGTTTTTAAGAAATATTCATAGTATAGAATTTACTACTTGTCCAACAGAGTTTAGTGCTTGTTTGTTAGAAAGTGTTGAAATTAAAAGACTTTGGCCTGCCTATAATAAAAGTCAAAAAAGATACGAGCAGCTATGGGGAATTTATCATTTTGAAGACAATCGGGGATACCTGAGGCTTGCAATAGATAAGAAACAAAAACATAGCCAACCCTTTGCTGTTTTTCCTATGTTGGCAGATGCACATAGAATGTTGTGGAAGTTAGTTAGGGATTTTTCCTTAGACCCAGTACTTTGTTTTTTAGATAAGACTCAAATGGAACAATACCCTGATCCGGAAACTTATAATTTAAATGTTTCAGCAGCAATGCATTGGGTGCAATCTCAAAATGAAACCTTTTTAATTCGAGATAAAAATAGCTGCATTTTAGTAGAAGAAGGGCGTTTTTTTGGAATGGGATCTATTGAGGCCAAAGAATCTGTAACAGCCTTAGAAACAGCTAAATCATTACTAACACCCTACCCTGAAAATGAAATAATCAGATCTATGATTAGAAATTTTGTAGAAAGAAATCCTAATAAAGTTATTCGGATTGCCTAGTCTTTCTATGTGATAATTTTCTGAAATTTCAATTTTTTCTTTTCCAAGGCAGCACCTACATTCGCATCCCTTTGTTAAGCCATTAAATATTATTTGAATTATGAGTGAGTTCGGTTCTCTTATTGCCAGTAAATTGAATATCCGCCAAACCCAAGTAGAAGCGGTGATAGAATTATTAGAAGAATCGGCCACTATTCCTTTTATAGCGCGATATAGAAAAGACAAAACAGGTGGATTGGATGAAGTACAAATTCAACAAATACAAGACGAACAGAAGTTTTTCAAAGAAATTACAGAAAGAAGGGCTTTTATTATCAAGACCATTGAGGAACAGGGGAAAATGACCGAAGCCCTATTGCAAAAATTGCAAGTGGCAAGTACCATGTCTGCTTTGGAAGACATTTATTTGCCCTTTAAACCCAAAAGGAAGACCAAAGCCCAAACAGCTAGAGAAAATGGATTAGAGCCTTTAGCAAAATTAATACTGGAACAAAGTCCTAATCCCTTAGAACCTGAATTACCTGCATTTTTAAATGAACAAGTAAGTTCTATTGAAAATGCATTGCAAGGGGCTAGGGATATTATAGCAGAATGGGTAAATGAGGATGCTGAAAACAGAGCTAAATTGCGAAAATTGTTTGAAGATGCTGCCTTATTGCAAAGCAAAGTATTAGAAGGGAAGGAAACTGAAGGTGTTAAATACAAAGACTATTTTGATTTTACAGAACCCATACACAAAATTCCATCACATAGAATATTAGCAGTATTAAGAGGTTTTTTAGAAGGATTTCTTAGAATGGCTATTCAGCCAATGGAGGAAGATGCATTGGAGTTGTTAGAAAAACAATATATCAAAGGGTTTACTGAATCATCCACCCATGTAAAAAAAGCCATTAGGGATGCTTACAGAAGACTGCTTCAGCCTAGTTTGGAGTCTGAATTTAGATCAGCTTTAAAACAAAAGGCAGACGAAGAAGCTATTACTGTTTTTGCAGAGAATTTAAGACAATTGTTGTTGAGTTCCCCCTTGGGTAGCAAGCGGATTTTGGCTATTGATCCTGGATATAGAACAGGTTGTAAAATAGTTTGCTTGGATGAAAAAGGAGAGTTGAAAAAAACGGATTTAATTTTCATTCATGAAAACAATAGACTTTCTGATGCGGAATATCGCATTAGGGAATTGGTAAAAATATATCAAATAGAAGTTTTTGCAATTGGGGATGGAACTGCGGGTAGAGAAACGGATCAGTTTATCAAAAAAATGAATTTGGGCTTACCTGTGTTTATGGTTAATGAAGATGGCGCATCTGTTTATTCAGCATCAGAAATAGCTAGGGAAGAATTTCCAGAGCAGGACATTACAGTAAGAGGTGCAGTTAGTATTGGAAGAAGACTGATGGACCCTTTGGCTGAATTGGTTAAGATAGACCCCAAAAGTATTGGTGTTGGTCAGTATCAACATGATGTTAATCAGTTCAGGCTAAAAGAAAGACTTGACCAGACAGTTGTTAGTTGTGTAAATAATGTTGGAGTTAACTTAAATACTGCCAGCAAACACCTATTAGCGTATGTAAGTGGTATTGGAATAGGGTTGGCAGAAAATATTGTCAAATACCGTTCTGAAATAGGAAAATTTACCAACAGGGAGCAACTATTGAAAGTGCCCAGATTAGGTGGAAAAGCTTTTGAACAATGTGCAGGTTTTCTTAGAATTCCTAACGGAGATCAACCACTTGATAAGAGTGCGGTGCATCCGGAAGCCTATCCTGTAGTAGCAACCATGGCCAAAGATTTAGGATTAGCTGTGTCTGATTTAGTTGCAAATGAAGCGGTGTTAAAACAATTAAATCCTAAAAATTATGTTTCAGAACAATTAGGGGAATTAACCATTCGTGATATTCTAAAAGAATTGGGTAAACCGGGTTTGGACCCTAGGTCAGAGTTGGAGCAATTTGAATATGCAGCTATTTATAAAATGGAGGACGTGAAATTGGGTATGGTAGTGCCTGGTATGGTAACAAATATTACCCGTTTTGGTGCATTTGTAGATATAGGTGTTAAGCAAGATGGATTGGTACATGTTAGTGAAATTTCACATCAATATATTACAGATCCAAATGAAGCGCTCAAACTCAATGACAAAGTGTTGGTAAAGGTTCTTGAAGTGGATTTATTACGTAAAAGAATAGCTTTATCTATAAAACAAACCCAAGAGGCGCCTACCAAAACAGCTAGACCTCAAAGAAATCAACAACCACAGAAATCAGTCCAAACCCAAGAACAAGATTTGTCTTCAATGGATGTTACGGATGCTTTGGCATTACTTAAAAAAAGGTTTGGGAAATAAGTGCTTTTGAAAGGTTTTTATTTTCCCAGTTTTGGGATTTTGCGTAATTTGTATTGTTCATAAGGATCTTTAGGAATTGCAATACCCCAATACATGCCATCGCAAGGAATCATGCAGCAGTTGAAAAAAGAATTTTCCCATTTGGTGCAGATTCATAATAGTACCCCAGCTATAGATGGATTGGTGGCCATGGCAGAAGCAATGTTTTCCGCTCCTGTTTTTTTGATAATTATTTATCAAAAAGAGGGGAATCATCTAATACACCATCAGGGAGTTGATATAAACAAGGTTAAGCTAAATACCATGTATCTGCATGACCTGGACCAACAAGATGGAAATGCCTTAATTCTTCAGGAATCTGAAAAGCTACAGCCTTTAAATACCCATTTAGGATTATCAAAGGTTCAATTTTATGCGGGCTGCGCTTTAAGGAATACAAAAGGAGAATCCATAGGTAGGGTAGAGTTAATGGATCATAATCCTAGAATTTTTTCTGAAAAGGATATTCATCTATTAGAACTTTTAGCCAAACAATTGGCTCATACGTTGATTACTGAAGTCAATCTAAAATTGGCACAGACAGATTTATTAACCATTTTTAGCAATGCGCCTGTAGCAATGCTAGTAGTAAGACCAGATAATGGAAAAATTATCATGGTTAATAAAGAACTTCAAAAATTAGCAGAAACGGAAGAAACAGATTTGCTGGGCAGATTCACCACTGAATTTTATTCCAACGTACATCAGAGAGATCAATTGTTAGAAATTCTAAGTAAAGAAGGAACAGTAAAAAACCTGGAAATTCAAATAAATAAAAAAGGCGGGAATAAAGCAGATTGTTTGGTTTCTACGGAAATTATTTCATTTCATGGTGAGACCATGTTACTTTCAGGGTTTATTGATATTTCTGATAGAAAGCAATCGGAAACCCTTTTGGCTATCAATGAAGAAAGATTTAGGTCTTTGTATAATAGAACACCAGTAATGTTGCATTCTTTGAATCAGGAAGGAGAGTTTCTTAGTGTGAGTGATTATTGGTTGGCTAAAATGGGTTATCAAAGAGAGCAAGTGATTGGCAAGCACATGAGCCACTTTTTTACCAAGAGTTCCATTGTAAGAAGAGAGTTAGAAAGAATGGATGAATTCTTTAGAAAAGGCTATGATTTTGATATTCCATATCAAGCCATTAAACGAAATGGTGAAACAATGGATGTGCTCATTTCTGCCATTTTAGAAAAGGATCAAGATGGCCGGACTCAAAGAATTCTTTCTGTAATGCAAGACGTTACTGAGAAGAAAAAATTGGACATTGCGTTACAGAAATCGGAAGATAATTTAAGAACTGTTTTTGAAAATACAGATACCGGTTATGCGCTTTTAGATGCAGATTTTTATATCATGTCTTTTAATCAAGCCATGCAAAAATTTGCTGAAGCTGATTTGTTTAAGACCTTGCATCTATACACTTATTCTATTTTGTATTTTGCTGAAACTCGCCAACAGGCACTCTTGCAGGCAATGAACGCGGTTTTAAAAGGGCAAACCATTAGTTATGAGATTAACTATGTGCAGGCCGATGGTTCAGACAAATGGTATAGGATGAATATGTATCCTGTATTTGATAAAAATGAAAAAGCTGCCGGTATTATCATGGCAGTAGAAGATATTAATGAAAGAAAGCAAAACGAAATCCACCTCAACAGAATTGTCAAAGAAATTACGGATTATAAACTTGCTCTAGATGAATCTTCCATAGTGTTTCTAACTGATGAGAAGGGGATGATTAGCTATGCAAATGAAAATTGCCTTCGGATGACCCAGTTTTCAAAAGAAGAAATTTTGCATAAAAACATGCATTTTCTAAATTCTGGTTATCATAGCAGAGAATTTTTTACCAATCTTTGGCAGACCATTCAAAAAGGTGAAATATGGAAAGGCGAAATCAGGAATCGCAATAAAAGTGGTCAATATTTTTGGGTAGACTGTACCATTGTTCCCTTTATAGACAAGGATAGAAATCCGTATCAATATATTGCTATACAAAGGGATATTACCTTGAGTAAAAATGCAGAAATTGAATTAAACAAATCATTTGGTTTGGTCAATGAACAAAATAAGCGGCTTTTGAATTTCTCCTATATTGTATCTCATAATCTTAGGTCTCATACTAGTAATATCCTTTCAATTCTTAATTTCCTTGAAAAAGAATCTTCAGAAAAGGAACGTTCTGAATTAATGATGCACCTTAAAAAAGTCTCTAGGTCTTTAAATGACACCCTTTTTAATCTGAATGAAGTGGTGTCTATTAGAAATAATATCAATTTAGTGATTGAGCCACTAAATTTATTGGAGTATATCAATCAGGCATTAAAGGTTCAAAGTGAATTAATTGCCATTAAAAAAGCCAATATTTTTAATAGGGCATCTGCAGATTGTGTCATCAATTGTAATCCAGCATACTTGGAAAGTATCTTGCTGAATTTTATATCAAATGCTATCAAATACAGCCATCCTGATAGGACGCCAGTTTTAGAAATTGAGGCCCATCAACGGCAAAATCAATTAATACTTGAAATTGCAGATAATGGTATTGGAATAGATCTGGAAAAAAATGGGGACAAGCTTTTTGGCATGTACAAAACCTTTAGCAACAATCCAGATGCTAGGGGAATTGGGTTATTTATTACCAAAAATCAAATTGACGCCATGGGTGGAAAGGTTGAAGTAAAAAGCGAATTAGGTAAAGGAACCCGCTTTAGTATTTATTTCAACAATCCACAGCCTATAAATCAAATTTAATTCCTTGCGCTAAGGGAAGTTTATCACTCCAGTTAATGGTATTGGTCTGTCTACGCATATAAGCTTTCCATGCATCACTACCACTTTCTCTTCCTCCTCCAGTTTCTTTTTCACCGCCAAAAGCACCACCAATTTCAGCGCCGCTTGTACCAATATTAACGTTGGCAATGCCACAGTCGCTACCAGATTGTGAAAGAAACTTTTCTGCTTCACGCATATTAAGGGTCATAATTGCTGATGACAAACCTTGTGGAACCCCATTTTGAATAGCAATTGCCTGGTCTAAGGTTTGGTATTTAATTAAATATAAAATGGGGGCAAAGGTTTCGTGTTGAACAATTTGGTAATGGTTTTCTGCTTCCGCAATACAAGGTTTAACATAACAACCACTTTCATATCCGGAACCAGTAAGTACGGCTCCTTCTACAATAAAACGGCAGCCCTCTTTTTTTCCTTTTTCAATAGCGTCTAAGTACATTTTTACGGCATCTTGATCAATCAAAGGGCCAACGTGATTATTGGCGTCTAGTGGATTGCCAATTCTGAGTTGACCATAGGCCTTAACTAGTTTCTCTTTAAAACTGTCGTATACTTTTTCGTGAATGATGAGTCTTCTAGTAGTTGTACAACGTTGACCTGCTGTTCCTACAGCACCAAATACTGCCCCTATCAAAGACATGTCAAGATCTGCGTGTTCAGAGATAATAATGGCATTGTTACCTCCTAATTCAAGAATGCTTTTTCCAAGTCTTGCACCAATGGCGGCACTAACTGCCTTACCCATTCTGGTAGACCCTGTTGCAGAAACCAATGGAATAGATGGGTCATTACTCATCCATTCACCAATTTCTCGCCCACCTTGTACCAAACAATTGACACCTTCAGGTACATCATTCTTCTTAAATACTGTTGCAACAATATGTTGAATAGCTATGCCACACAAAGGGGTTTTCTCACTAGGTTTCCAAATGGTTGTGTTTCCGCAAATCCAAGCCAAAGCTGCATTCCAGCTCCAAACGGCCACGGGAAAATTAAAAGCAGATATGATACCAACCACACCCAATGGATGCCATTGTTCGTACATTCTATGTGAGGGCCTTTCACTATGCATGGTCAAACCATATAATTGCCTAGATAAACCAACCGCAAAATCACAGATATCAATCATTTCCTGCACTTCTCCATAACCTTCTTGCAAGCTTTTGCCCATTTCAAAACTCACCAATTTGCCTAATGAATCTTTGTTTTCCCTTAATGCCTGACCAATTTGTCTGACAACTTCGCCCCTTTTGGGTGCAGGCCAATTGCGCCATTCTAAAAAGGCTTTTTTAGAAACTTCTATAGTTTTGGTATAGGCTGTATGATCTGCAGTTTCAACACTAGCAATCAATTTGCCATCAACTGGTGAAAAAGATTCAATGATACTACCACTGGTAGCTATCCAATTGGATCCAGTAGATACACCTTTATTTTGATTTTCTATGCCAAGCAAACGTAAGAAGTCCATAACAGGTTTTTTACAAAGTTAGGGCTTAAGCGTTATTTGCTGGCTTTGTTATGGTTCTTATTTGTTTTTGGAATGTTGTAATAAGAGGTCATAAACATTGCTATAACTACTTCCAATGGGAATTTCCTTACCTGCTACCACTAATTTGGTTTTGCTAAACTTTTCT
>CAIZMD010000284.1 GCA_903933995.1 uncultured Bacteroidota bacterium | reverse complement strand
TTGTGACCACGCCAGAAGCATCGGCCCAACAGGCCACCATTAAATTGGCTTTGAAAATTGTTCAAGAAAACAAAACGCAAACAGGACTTTCCGTACAAACGGTTGTCTTAGACGCCAACCAACAACAAGTAGCTATTTCTGAGAAAACTAATCTCTCTGCATTAACTTCTCAAACAGCCTATCAACAAATCAAATTGGCCCAACCCAAGTTATGGAGTTTGGAAAATACCCATCTCTACACCGCAGTTACCAAACTATACTTAAAGAATCAAGTCATTGACCAAGAGTCAACCGCATTTGGTATTCGTGAAGCCAAATTTGAAGCTGCAACAGGCTTCTGGCTAAATGGCAATAACATAAAACTCAAAGGAGTTTGTTTACACCACGATGGTGGAGCCGTAGGTTCAGCAGTACCATTGGGTGTTTGGGAAGAAAGATTTAAACTATTAAAGCAAGCAGGCGTAAATGCTATTAGAACTTCACACAATCCAGTAGCTCCAGAGTTTTTAGACCTCTGTGACAAAATGGGATTCCTGGTCATGGATGAAACATTTGATACTTGGACTGCTCCAAAACACAATGGAGAAAAGGGTTATAACCTCATTTTTAAAGAGTGGTGGGAAAGAGATACTAGGGATATGGTGCTGCGCGATAGAAACCATCCATCCATTGTTATTTATAGTGTGGGGAATGAAATCCACGATGATTTGAGTTATCCCAAAGGCTTTGAATTATACAAAGCCCAACAAGATAAAATTCATGAATTTGATAGTACCAGACCTGTAACCATGGCTTTGTTTAGACCAGCTAATTCAAAAGTCTATTTGAGTGGATTTGCCGAGCATATGGAAGTAGTTGGTCAGAATTATCGCGAAAAAGAATTGGTTGTGGCACATGAAAACAATCCCCATTGGAAAGTGATTGGTACAGAAAACACCCATGTATTAGACCAGTGGCTAGCCCTGCGTGACAAGCCTTATATGGCTGGTCAATTTCTTTGGACAGGTATAGATTATTTGGGAGAAGAAGACTGGCCTGCAGTAACCAATTGTCAAGGTTTGTTTGACCGTGCGGGTAATTGGAAACAGCAAAGTTTACAAAGACAGAGCTGGTGGTCAGAAAAACCAGTAGTGCATTTGATGCGCAAGTCTGATAATGCTGGCGCTGGTGTTTGGGTCAATGACTGGACACCCACAGACTTTGATACATATGACAATGCCAAGATAAATATCTATACCAACTGTGATGAAGTTGAATTGTTTTTAAATGGTAAATCGCAGGGTAAAAAACCCAAAAATGCCAATGATTCCCCTATTGATTGGGAACTATCCTTTGAGAAAGGAAGCATTGAAGTGATTGGATTTAACAAAGGAAAAGAAGCCGTAAGAGAAACCTTGAAAACCGCTGGCAAGCCTGCTCAATTGAAGATTCAATTAAGTAAATCCAATTTAAAAAATCATTGGGATGATGTAGTGATGGCGCAAGTACAGGTATTAGATGAAGCCGGATTGCCATGCCCTAATGCAGACAACTTAATTCAGTTTGAGGTCAGTAATAATGGTCAAATAGTTGGCGTGGACAATGGCGATATTAATAGTCACGAATCTTATCAAGGCAAACAAAGAACAGCTTATAGAGGTAAGACCTTGGTGATTATCAAAGCCAAAGATGTCAAAGGTAGAATCAACTTTAAAGCTAGTTCTAATGGGTTAGTAGCTGCAAGTACAACAATTGCCATTAATTAGTTTTTAGTTTTATTCGGAATAGGAGATCTGAAATGCTACCATCGGCGGAGCCACCTCTTTTGATCATAGGTTGATAACTATCTATTAAGAGGTTTTCTATTTGGGTAAGATCCCCCCTTTTTTGTATGGTATTACCTGATTGGAATTTTCTGGTGGCCATGGGTTCTAAGTCTATTTCTTTTTCGGAAACAAATACTTTGAATACTTCTGTTCCGTAAGGCTTACTCAGTTTGATTAAAAAGTCTTTGGGTTCAAAAATATATGCTTGCCCAGGCATGATTCTGAGATCCTGCGGCATATAATTTCTTTTACCCTCTGGGGCATTTTTAAAGGGAAGTATGGCATTGATTATCCCATCTGGCTGTAGGTCTAAAATATTCACATAGACTGGCTTTTTACCTAGGTTCTGTATAGATAGGGTTACTTGGTCAGCATCTTCAAATTCCAGGATTCCATTGATAGTTTTTTTAGCAATGGCACTGGTATCAATTTGACCATTGATTACTGGTAACAAACTGACTTCTACTTTCTGATCAGGTATTTGGGATTGTAACCCTAACAAAAACTGGTATTGGCCATATCTTCTTAATTGCTCTGTTAAAACTTTTGAGTTGGAGAATAGATCTGGAACTGCTGCAAAACAACTGGCATTTGAGGCTATTATAATACTATCCTTTTCAGTTCCTTTGACCAACCAAAGATCAGGCTGTACCCCGATGCTAATATTGGGAATACCTGCAATTGATTTTTCTAATGCTATTTTTTCTTCTGGTCTTTCGTTTGCTTGGTTGCGAACACCAACGGTGATATTGGGTAAGGTCATTTGTTTTTCCAAAACAAAAACCCAAGCGTCTTTAATGGTTTTAATAACGTCAGCAGTTGCAAGTTGTACTTCAGCCTCGTATTGAGAACTGCTGGTAATGGTACCAACAGTAATCGGTTTTACAGACTTGGTTTGCACAGTTCCAATTGGATAAAATCCCAATTTAGTACCAACGCCAAGTCCGGATATATTTCCTGCTTTTATTTTTAAAAGGGTAGGAGAAATGAGTTGATCAATTTCATAAAATGGTTCTTGTAATACAATGGCTCCACCAAATACCTGTTTGTTTTGAGCATTCCCTTCTAACAAAGGGTTTTGTTCCTTAACCAACTGGTGCATGGTTAATTGAATTTTTGCAAATAATCCTTGATAGGTAATATTGGTACCTAGTTTTTGAAAACTGAGATAGGCAGCATAACTCAATGGACCTATCCCTTTTCCATTTTCATCCTTGGTTTCTACATCCAATTCTTCCGGTCTTGTGGCAGAAATCACGGTGTAGGGAGAGAGCCCTTCTGATTCAAGAACCAATTGAGTTTCTCTAAATAATTGAGAAGAATCAGAGCGTTGGTGTTGACTGGGTTTAAAGGCTTTACTTACTAAAGGCTTTTTGCCACCCCGCACTTTATTTGCACCCCTAGTTGCACCACCAGAGTTACAGAAATCTAACATCACCAACAAATCGCCCTTGGGCCCTAATTTTTGCCTGACCTTTTTCAATTGAACACCCAATTCATGACCACGCTGATACTTGGCCATTTCTGTTTGCAGTTTTGTAGAATCATTAATGTCTATTTTCTCTGGAGACAGCGCAGGATAAGTAACAAAGCATTCGTCTAAGCCATCAATTTTATTAGCATTGGTTTCTAGTTGTAATCCATGACCAGAAAAATGAATCACCACTACATCACCGGGTTGAATACGCTGTATCAGTCTTCTAAATGCGGCTTCAATTCCTTGTTTGGTTACCTGTGCATTGGCTAAAGGTTCAATATTTTTTTGAGCAAATCCTTGAGTTTTCAATGCCTTTTGCAGATGCTGTATATCATTCATGGCCGATAACTTTTCCCAACCCCCTGTTTCGGGATAATCAGCCACTGCCACCAATAAAGCATGTTTCATGGATGGGTTGGTTTGCGCCAAAACCCAATATGGGAGTTGCATCAACAATATTCCAAGCAACCACTTTTGCAATGATCCAGTCATAGCATCATTTTTGAATTTGAATCAAAATATCATCAATGGCCAATTTGATTAATTGGGA
>CAIZMD010000283.1 GCA_903933995.1 uncultured Bacteroidota bacterium | reverse complement strand
CTTCTTCTGTTGGTAAACTCAATGCCTCATCATAGCCATTGGTGTGCAAGCTTTGGGTACCGCCCAATACCGCTGCCAAGGATTGAATGGTTACTCGGGCAATATTATTTAATGGTTGTTGAGCGGTTAAAGTAGCGCCTCCTGTTTGGGTATGAAATCTTAGCATCATGGCTTTTTCATCGGTTGCACCCAAACTTTTCATGATCTCTGCCCACATTTTTCTAGCAGCTCTAAATTTGGCAACTTCTTCAAACAAATGATTATGGGCATTGAAGAAAAAGGAAAGTCTTTTGCCAAATACATTGATATCTAATCCTTTGGCAAGTGCTGCTGCAACATATGCTTTACCATTTGACAAAGTAAAAGCTACTTCTTGTACGGCGGTACTTCCAGCTTCCCGAATATGATATCCACTAATGCTAATGGTATTCCATTTGGGTAATGATTGCGCACACCATTCAAAAATATCGGTGATAATGCGCATGGAAGGTTTTGGTGGATAGATATAAGTTCCTCTAGCGGCGTATTCTTTTAAAATATCGTTCTGAATGGTGCCAGTGATCTTATTTAAATCGGCTCCTTGTTTTTTGGCCAATGCAACATAGAAAGCTAATAAAATAAAGCCAGTGGCATTAATGGTCATAGAGGTAGACACTTTTTCTAATTCAATGCCTTGAAACAGAATTTCCATGTCTTCCAAACTATCAATGGCAACACCCACTTTTCCTACTTCACCTTCCGACAATGCATGGTCAGAATCATAGCCTATTTGGGTAGGAAGATCAAATGCAACACTCAAACCCATCACCCCTTGAGAAAGCAAGTAATGGTATCTTTTATTGCTTTCTTCTGCAGTGGAAAAACCAGCATACTGGCGCATAGTCCAAAGCTTTCCGCGATACATATCTGCTTGCACTCCTCTGGTATAGGGGAATTGACCTGGTACTTCTTCTACATTATTGGATGGCAGGGGATAGTATACTTTCTTAATTTCTATACCACTATCCGTACAAAGCTTTTTTTCAGTCATATGGCAATCTTTAGAATCCTAGAGGCATTTTTTGGCTTCATAACTCAATATTTCACCCACCAATTCATGCAATTTTCCTCTTTGATCATTCATTAGAAAAGTGAGAATATTTCTATTCAAATCAGTACTACTAGCAGTATGTTCCATTTGTTGAGCCACTTGGTTCACAATGAGCAGATTTTGCTCTTGCAGATTTTTAAGTGCATTCCATGCAGCTGGACTAACATAGATCTGCTGACTAATATTGTATTCAAATTCCTCTCTAATATTTCTGGTTAGTAGTTCTTGCATATCCCTTGCACTGGCGCCTGGTACATTTAAACGACTAATCAAATTGGGTAATGCTATTCTATTGGTCAATAAGATCAAGCGTTCATAGGCTTGTAACTGAAGTCCAGAATTTTGGGCCGTTACAGCTTTATCTGCGGTTTGATTTTTACGTTGTAAATAGATGAGAAACCCGGCCAAGCCTGCAATCAGGATAGCAATAACCATGGTCAAAAAACTGGTAGTGTCCAACATGGAATCTTTTTCACGCAAAAATAGGTGAAACCACTGGCTAAGCATGAAATTCCAGTTATCGAAAACGGGATTTGGAGCATTCAAGCCAATAGGTTGTAAATTTGTGGACTAAATTTAACAAATGGAAACAGTTACAGCCACACCAGTGAAATTGACAAGCGGAGCTATAGAAGAACTTAAACGCTTGATGAATGAACCCGATTTTGATCATACCCAACGCTTAAGGGTAGGAGTAAAGGGTGGTGGATGTAGTGGTATGACCTATGTACTTGGCTTTGACCAACCTGCCGAGGAAGATGAACGTTTTGAAATTGAGGGCATAGCTTGTGTGATGAATAAAAGTCACCAACTATATCTTTTTGGGATGGAAGTAGATTGGCAGGGTGGATTAAATAGTCGCGGTTTTACTTTTAGCAATCCCAATGCTAGCAGTACCTGCGGTTGTGGTACTTCATTTGCGGTTTAATTTTATTTTTTAGATATTGAAAAGGGCAAACGAATCAACGTTTGCCCTTTTTTATGCTCGTAAATTAAGAAATCGATTTCGCATTTTTTTTAATCAAAGCCATGTATTCATTCCTGCATTGACTAAGTTTAAGGATGAAGCATTCTAACACGCGAAGAGATATTTTGAAAACCTGCCTTTTGGCTCCCTTGTTTCCTTCCTTCATGGAGACTAGCTTGAATCCAACAATAGTAGGCCAAGGAAAGCACTTAAAATTGAGTTTAAATGCTTATTCCTTCAATGACTCATTAAGGTCACAGGCTATGACTATTGAGGAGCTAATTGATTTTTGTGCTCAGGTTGGATTTGAAGGCATTGACCTAACCGGTTATTATTTT
>CAIZMD010000282.1 GCA_903933995.1 uncultured Bacteroidota bacterium | reverse complement strand
GATTAGACGAAACCACCAACTATAATTTGGTGCAGTTTAAAACAAAAGACAGTCTTACTAAAGCTGTGGTCTTGTATTTCCATGGAAACAAAGGAAACATTAATCGCTACGCCAAATTTGCCAAAAATTTTACCCGCAATGGTTATGAGGTTTGGATGATTGATTATCCCAAATTTGGTAAATCCACAGGGGAATTGTCAGAAGCCAATCTACAAGAAATGGCTTTGCAATTGTACAAATTGGCCAGAGTGCGTTACCAGCCACAGCAAATTGTACTCTATGGAAAATCACTAGGCACAGGTGTTGCAGCACAGTTGGCCAGTATTAGAGATTGCAAACAACTCATTTTAGAAACACCTTATAATAGTATGGTATCATTAGTAAGACACTACGGGTTTATTTATCCAGTTGAAAGCATGTTGCAATACAAATTGCACACAGACCAGTACCTCCCAAAAGTAACAGCCCCTATTTGTATTTTTCACGGAACGGATGATGCTTTGATTCCTTTGAGCAATGCAGAAAAATTAAAAAAGGTTTTAAAACCCACTGACCAATTTCTGATTTTGGAAAACGGCACCCACCATAATCTGAATGATTTTCCAAAGATGCAAGAGACTTTAGACAGCCTCTTACAAAGACCATAATTAGCCATCTAATTTCCCGTCCTAGATTTTGTCAGCTCCCAAATTAGTTTAACTTTAAACAAAGCTGCTGCCATGTCTATACTCTTGTTGGTCTTTGCCGTTGCTGCATTAATCTTGCTGATTACGGTAGTGAAACTGCATCCCTTCTTGGCTTTTTTAATGGTCTGTATTGTTACTGGTTTGGGCAAATCCATGGAAGCAGGCAAACTCATAGCTTCTATTCAAAAAGGGATTGGAGACGTGATGGGTTCACTTTTGGTGATCTTAATTTTAGGAGCCATGTTGGGCAAGTTGGTAGCCGATAGTGGTGCAGCCAATAAAATAGCACAAGCATTGATTCAAGCATTTGGTACCAAGCACATTCAATGGGCCTTGGTGCTCACCGCCTTTATTGTTGGCATCCCTTTATTTTATGGCGTTGGGTTTGTATTATTAGTTCCACTAGTCATTGGCATAGCGGCTAAATACAAATTACCCGCTGTTTATTTGGGTTTGCCAACACTGGCTGCGCTCTCAGTAACACATGGCTATTTACCACCACATCCATCGCCCGTGGCATTGTCTGAGCAATTCCACGCAGACCTTGGCACCACACTATTCTACGGCATCATCATTGCCATCCCAGCTATCATTATTGCAGGTCCTATTTTTTCTGTGACTTTGAAAAAATATACCAATGCTCCCTTGGCCATATTTTCCAACAAAGAAATTCCTGATGACCAATTACCCGGATTATTTGCTTCTATGATGGCGGCATTTTTACCCGTGCTACTCATTGGTCTAGATACCTTGGTGAAAATCTGGATGCCCACAAACAATGCATTTACTAGTATAGTGCATACCCTTGGAGACCCCAGTATTGCCATGTTGATTAGCTTATTAATGGCAATCTATACTTTGGGAATCAAGCAGGGCAAAACCATTGCAAAAATCATGGGGCCCATGGGCGATGCGGTCAAAGATATTTCCAGCATCTTACTCATCATTGGTGGCGCAGGAGCACTCAAACAAGTTTTGATGGATACCGGCATTAGCAATGACTTAGTACAACCCTTGGTAGGGCTTTCTATTCATCCACTCTTACTGGCCTGGGGCATTAGTGCCATTATTCGCGTAAGCGTGGGATCCGCTACCGTAGCGGGTTTGACCACAGCTGGTATTGTTGCACCATTGATTGTAACTACGGGTGTGAATCCTTCCTTAATGGTTTTAGCAACAGGTGCAGGCTCACTCATGTTCTCTCATGTGAATGATCCTGGATTCTGGATGTTCAAAGAATATTTTAACCTCTCTGTTAAAGATACTATCCGTACCTGGAGCATCATGGAAACCATTGTGTCTGTGGCCGGATTGATTGGCGTATTGATCATCAATTATTTTATCTAATATAGCGTTATGACAGCTGAAGAAAATTTTGCGGCATTGGGCTTGACCCTGCCACCTGCACCCAAACCATTGGGCGTGTACAAACCCCTGTTAATTGATGGAAGACATTGTTATGTTTCCGGGCATGGCACGGTTAAAAATGATGGATCCCTGATCATTGGACGTATTGGAGAAACCCTAACACCTGAAGAAGGAAAAGCAGCAGCTCAACAAGTAGGGCTAGCCATACTAGCTACCATCAAAGCCAACTTGGGTTCACTCAATAGAATCAAACGTGTGATCAAGGTATTGGGCATGGTAAATTGCACGGCCGATTTTGAAAAACATCCGGGAATCATTAATGGATGCTCCGAATTATTTGCCAAAGTATGGGGAACAGAGAATGGCATTGGTGTAAGAAGTGCCGTGGGCATGGGATCCTTACCAGACAATATTCCCGTTGAAATTGAAGCCCTTTTTGAATTGGAAGAAATTGATTGAAATTAAATGGATAGATGATGAAATGGTATGAAGTAAAAAATCCGGAAGCTTTAGATACACCAGCCTTGTTAGTGTATCCGGATAGGGTAAGAGAAAATATAAAACAAGCAAAATTGATGGCGGGTAATTCAGCCAATTTACGCCCCCATGTGAAGACCAATAAAATGAAAGAAGTTTGCCAGATGCTCTTAGACGAGGGTATCCGCAAATTCAAATGTGCTACCATTGCCGAAGCCGAAATGTTAGGTATGGTAGAAGCACCGGATGTGCTGATTGCGCACCAATTAACTGGACCAAAAGCTGCGCGCCTATTGGCCTTGGTAGCACATTATCCGAATACACATTTTACAAGTCTTGTAGACAATTTGCATACAGCAACTATTCTAGCTAAAACCTTTGCTGCTGCAGGTAGATCCTTAGACCTCTATATT
>CAIZMD010000281.1 GCA_903933995.1 uncultured Bacteroidota bacterium | reverse complement strand
GTGTTTTGACCATAGCCAAAGCAAATTCATAGACGTGGGTAAACCAGAATCTGTTGCCAAGGCAGAAGCCCTATTTATTTAATAATGAATCCTAGATGAGTGCTACCAGATTTGCCATACTTGGGTCAGGCCATATTGGTCAAAGACATGCCCTGCATGCTGCCCAACACGGACAGTTAGTAGCAGTCTGTGATCTGGATCTAGCAAAAGCAATAGCTCTTGCTAATACTTATAACGCAAAAGCTTTTTCCAATCTTGAAAGCTTATTGTCAATAGCCCCAGACTTAGATTTGGTGGCCATTTGCACACCCAATGGATTACACGCTGAACACGCCATAGCTTGTATGCAAGCGGGTTTAAACGTGTTGGTAGAAAAGCCTATGGCGATAGCGCTTCTTGATTGTGAACGCATGATGGAAGTAGCTAAGCAAACAGGTACAACCATTTTTACCGTTGTGCAAAATAGGTTTAACCCACCAGTAGCAGCACTAAAAGCAGCCATGGATGCGGGTAAACTGGGGCAGATTCAAAACATACAGATCAATTGTTTTTGGAATAGACCGGCTTCTTATTACCAAGACTCTTGGCATGGTACAACAGATTTAGACGGCGGTATTTTGTTTACCCAATTCAGTCATTTTATTGATTTGTTGTATTGGCTTTTTGGTGATGTACAATCCGTTCATGCATTAGCAAATAATTTTCAACATCAGACCAGTATTGACAGAGAAGACGCAGGTGCGGTGTTACTGCAAATGGCATCGGGAGCTATTGCCAGTATTCATTACTCCGTGAATGCGTTCGGAAAAAATGCAGAAGGATCTTTAACCGTACTTGCAGAAAAAGGAACAGTAAAAATTGGCGGAGAATATTTAAATACCATTGCTTATCAGTCTTTGGAATCAGGTCCTTTATTGGTTAGCGAATCTACCAATGCCCCCAATCAATACGGCAGTTATCAGGGCTCTATGAGTAATCATGGTATGGTCTACGCCAATCTGGTAGAGGCTTTGCAAGGAACAGAAACTTATTATGCCACTGCTGAAGAAGCACTGAAAACAGTAGAGATCATTGAACGCATTCATCAATCCATAAATTTGCAAGTATGAGTTTTCAAGAAAAACAAATCAGCATTCGCGATGTGCAATTTGGAGACAATGTTACCATTGTACAACCCGTGAATCTCTATGAATGCAGTATTGGACTTGAAGTCTTTATTGGACCCTTTGTAGAAATACAAAAGGGTGTTCAGATTGGAGACCATACCCGTATTCAATCACATAGTTTTATCTGTGAAGGCGTAACCATTGGCCAACACTGTTTTATAGGACACGGCGTTATGTTTATCAATGATACCTTCTCCACCGGAGGCCCCGCAGGCAATCCAGCACTTTGGGAAACAACATCCATTGGAAACCACGTCTCCATTGGCAGTAACGCCAGCATTCTACCCGTAACCATCTGTGACCAAGTTGTCATTGGCGCCGGTGCCGTAGTAACAAAAGACATTACCGAGCCTGGGATTTATGCGGGGAATCCGGCTAGAAAAATCAAGTGATTCAATTTTGATAGCTATGCAAATCCCATCGCGCAGCTAAACCTTGATATAAATTTTCTTTTTATCCAATACATAAACAATTAACCAGAAAAAACTGATCATGCAAAGCGCATAGAGTAGTGATCCTACGCGCAGGTCGGTTGATATGTTTTTGCAGACGTGCTCATAAAACCAAGGGAAGAAAGAAGTATAGATTTTTTTGCCAGATTCGTCTACATGGTCTACCCATCGCATTAGCGCAGTAACGCGTGGAAGAAATCCACTAAGTACAAAAATGAAGAGTGGGTTCTTACCAAAGACATCAAAGAATTTGCTCCAGGCTCCGGTAACGGATTTGAATTCAATTAGGTAGATTAACACTGAAAGGGTGAGTATACCCAGACCACTAGTATACAAGACATAACTGCTGGTCCAGATTTTTTTGTTGATGGGGAAGACCATGTCCCAAGCATATCCTGCTACGCAGAGCACAATCCCTGCAATCAACAGATTACTGAGCATTTCATAGGTCTTGCCCTTTTGTTGAATATACTGGCCTACCAAGTACCCAAATATTACTTGCACAATGGCAGGTAGGGTACTGGCCAATCCTTCGGGATCAAATGCCACGCCTTCTCCCTTATACATATGGCTCATGCCCAAGAGCTTAATATCTACATCGGTTCCAAACCAACCAGTCATGGCATAGGGGTTGGCGGGATTGCCCAAGAGCAAACAAGTGGCCCAATACACCAAAAGGAAAATGGCGCCTACCACAAACGCGCCTCGGGCTTTGGCGTAGAACACAATCACAGAAGCAAAAAAGTAGCAAAGCGCAATTCTTTGCAAAACGCCCATGATCCTGATATTCTCCCAGGTCTTGGCTACAAGGTTTTCACCATCCCATTTTACAAAAGGGCTCCAGTTTAGGAATAGGCCTATGGCATAAATTAAAATGGTTCTTTTTAGCACTTTTTTCCAAAAATGGGCGGGGCCTGCCTGTTCAAATCGGGGCATCACAAATGCCATGGCATTACCTACTGCAAATAAGAAGAAGGGGAAAACCAGGTCTGTGGGGGTGCAACCATGCCAGGGTGCGTGCTCCAAGGGCCCAAAAATATGACCCCATGAACCGGGGTTATTGACTAAGATCATCAGGGCCACTGTGGCGCCTCTGAATACGTCAAGGGAGTAATAGCGTTGGTTC